>JAADGW010000163.1 GCA_013152145.1 Deltaproteobacteria bacterium | reverse complement strand
CCCGCCTGTTTTAAGACGGAAAGATGTTTGGAGATGGTCGAAACGTCGGCACCGATCATTTCGGTCAGTTCACAAACGCACTTTTCTCCCTTTTTCAGTTCTTCGAGGATGAACAGGCGGCTCGGGTGGGCCATGGCTTTTAAAACTTTGGCCCGTGCATCCAGGTATTTTTTGCGTTGTTGATACATGAAACCTCCTTGACTGTTTGGCAATATAGCCAAACATTGACCAGCTGTCAAATGTTTTTTACTACAGGCTTGACAACCAACCATAAATGAAATAAGTTCCTAGATAAGAATAATTACTGATCATTGGTGAAGGTATGGCGGATAAACTCAGACAACAACTGACTGCTTTTGAAGATGCCTGCCGTAAGTCCGGGCTGCGCTTGACTCCCCAGCGGCTTGAGATCTTCCGCGAGTTGGCAAAGGTATCCGATCATCCGTCTGCTGAAACCCTTCATCAGCGCCTGATCAACCGGCTGCCGACGCTGTCGCTTGATACGGTTTATCGAACCCTCGGCACCTTTGCAGAGCACGGCCTGGTCAACAAGGTTGACACCATCGAAAGTCAGGCCCGGTTTGAGGTTGCGCAGCTTTTGCATCATCATCTGATCTGCCGTAAGTGTAAGAAGATCATCGACTTTCACTGGCAGTTTATCGATGATGCCCTGCTCCCGGAAGAGGTCCACGCCTGGGGCCGGATCGAACGGAAGAACGTGGTTGCTTACGGTATCTGTCAACAGTGTTTAACCTGATCGGTCGCAGGCAGGGCTTTTTTTACCTACAATATAAGAATAATTATTAAGTAGTAAGTATTTGTGTAGCTTTTGGAGTTGCGGCAGGAGTTTGATGCGTTATTAATTAAGACTGCTGCGTTGTGTCAACGAGATCAAGCTTTGATCCCAACACAGAAGAAGAGGGTGATGATGAAGAAAAAACTGACCAGTAATGCCGGTGCACCGATCGTCGATAACCAGAATATCATGACCGCCGGGCCGCGCGGTCCCCTGTTGATGCAGGATGTCTGGTTTCTGGAAAAACTGGCCAGCTTCGACCGGGAGGTGATCCCTGAGCGGCGCATGCACGCCAAGGGCTCCGGTGCCTTCGGTACCTTTACTGTAACCGATGATATCAGCCGTTACACCAAGGCGAAAATTTTCTCCGCGATCGGCAAGCAGACCGAACTGTTTGTGCGCTTTTCCACCGTCGCCGGAGAACGGGGAGCGGCCGATGCC
The DNA here is from genome assembly GCA_013152145.1 of Deltaproteobacteria bacterium. Taxonomy (GTDB): domain Bacteria; phylum Desulfobacterota; class Desulfuromonadia; order Desulfuromonadales; family Geopsychrobacteraceae; genus Malonomonas. The sequence continues at coordinate 1,779 of JAADGW010000163.1, read as the reverse complement.
GAGCGGGATATCCGCGGCTTTGCGATGAAATTTTATACCGAAGAGGGCAACTGGGACCTGGTCGGCAACAATACACCGGTCTTCTTTCTGAAAGATCCGCTGAAATTCCCGGATCTCAACCACGCGGTCAAGCGCGATCCGCGCACCAACCTGCGCAGCGCGAAAAATAACTGGGATTTCTGGACTCTGCTGCCGGAAGCCCTGCATCAGGTCACCATTACCATGAGCGATCGGGGGATTCCGCTGTCATACCGGCACATGAACGGTTACGGCAGCCATACCTTCAGTTTGCTGAATGCCGCCGGTGAGCGTCATTGGGTCAAGTTTCATTTCAAGACTGAGCAGGGGATCAAGTATTTGACCGATGAGGCGGCGGAAGAGCTGGTCGGCAGAGATCGTGAAAGTCATCAGCGTGACCTTTTCGACAGTATCGAAGCAGGAGATTTTCCGCGCTGGAAGCTGCAGATCCAACTTATGCCGGAATCGGCTACCGCTCCGCTGACTGTCCCTTCAATCCCTTCGATCTGACCAAAGTCTGGCCGCACGCCGACTTTCCGCTGATCGATGTCGGAGTGATGGAACTGAACCGGAATCCGGATAACTATTTTGCTGATGTCGAGCAGGCCGCTTTCAACCCGGCCAATATTGTCCCGGGGATCGGTTTCTCGCCCGACAAGATGCTGCAGGGGCGGCTGTTCTCCTACGGTGATGCCCAGCGCTACCGGCTGGGGGTCAATCACCACCAGATTCCGGTGAATGCCTCACGCTGTCCGTTTCACAGTTTCCATCGCGATGGCGCCATGCGGGTCGACGGCAATCACGGTGGGACCCCGGGTTACGAACCGAACAGTGATGGTCAGTGGCAGGAACAGCCCGATTTCTCCGAGCCGCCGCTCGCTGTCGCGGGGGCCGCCGCCCACTGGGATCATCGCGAGGATGATGATGACTATTACAGCCAGGCCGGTGCCCTGTTCCGGCTGCTGAGCAGTGCGGAGCAGCAGCGGCTGTTCGCAAACACTGCCCGGGCGATGGGGGATGCGCCGCACGAAATCAAGTTGCGGCATATCGGCAACTGTCGCAACGCTGATCCCGATTACGCTACCGGGATCGCGGCGGCAATGGGGATCCCGCTGAATGACATTGCATAAAGAATCTGAACAAATACAGGGGATATGCCCCGCAACCCGGACCGGGCACGCAGCCCGATAATCAACCCAAGGAGGAATATCCGATGAGCAGTATCAAAGGAACTGAGACCGAGAAAAATCTGTTGAAATCATTTGCTGGTGAAAGTCAGGCACGCACTCGTTACACTTATTTTGCCAGTATCGCAAAAAAAGAAGGCTACGTGCAGATTGCTGATATCTTTGAGGAAACAGCCAATCAGGAAAAGGAACACGCCAAGCGTTTTTTCAAGTTTCTCGAAGGTGGTGATCTGGAAATTACGGCAACCTACCCGGCCGGAAAGATGGGGACGACGGCGGAAAATCTGCTCGCCGCCGCGACCGGCGAACAAGAGGAGCACAGTGAGCTCTATCCGGCTTTCGCCGCGGTTGCCCGTAAAGAGGGATTTCCGGAGATCGCTGCCGCCTGGGAGATGATTTCCGTTGCCGAGAAGCAGCATGAAAAACGCTATCGTGACCTGTTGGCAAATATTGAAAACGGCCGTGTTTTTACCCGGAAAGAGGAGGTTGTCTGGCGGTGCCGGAATTGTGGTTTCCTGCATACCGGAGACAGCGCCCCGGAGCTCTGCCCGGCCTGTATCCATCCGCAGGCATA
>JAADGW010000046.1 GCA_013152145.1 Deltaproteobacteria bacterium | reverse complement strand
TCTGCTGATCGATGATGCCGCGCTGGTAGAGTTCCATCGCCCAGGCGATGGCGCTGCCGGTACTGGAGGCGTCGAGCGCCAGGTCGTTGAGGATATTATTGAGCCTTAAAACCTGCTCCGGTTCTTTGATGCCGATGTTGGGACCGAACTTGCCGACGATGATATATTCCGGGCCTTCGCCTTTATCGTATTTGTCGAATTTGCCGTCGTTGTTGATACCGTTATAGGTACGCCCCTTGTGGTGTTCCAGAGAGCTCTGTTTTTTATCGTAGCTGGCGTTACCGTTGAGTCCGGTCAGGGCGCTGGCGCCCCAGCCCCCCTTGCCGCCGGGCAGCATGTCGTTGTTGGCCCGGCAGCAGACCGGACACCGGTAGCAGCCGCTCATGTTCGGCCGGTAGGGGTCGAAGTTGTCGGCGTCGAGGCTGTCGTGCCAGGTGGTCTCCTGGTTGTTTTTGGTGCCCATGGCGCCGAGCACCCGGCTCGGTTTGTAGAGGAAGGGGGTGCCGACCTTTTTCAGCGCGTTCTGTACCACGCTGGCAGCGAGGATCTTCTTGCCGAGCTTCCGGTTGTTCTGTTTGAACGTGGCAGAGCCGTTGAATTCCGGCGGCTTGCCCTGGATGAGGATCGCCTTCAGGTGCAATGAACCCATCTTGGCACCACCGCCACCGCGCGCCCAGATGGCTTTTTCCCCGGCCATGATGCCGCTGCACAGCACCCGGTTTTCGCCGGCACTGCTGATCCGCGCCATCGCCATATCCTTGCGTTCACAGCAGTTGAAATCACGCTCGACAGCGGCGGTGAACTCAATATTATCCATCCCGCGATAGGGCTCGGCATCGATAAAGCTGATCTGCTCCTGCGCGATCTTCAGCAGGGTCCACTGTGGGTTGCGGCCGTAGAGGACCAGGTGGTCGTAGCCATGGCGTTTCAGGTAACTGGGGAAGTAGTCACCGGCGTTGCTGTCGAGGATTGCCCGACTCTCCGGCGAACGGCTGGTAACGTTGCCGCGGGTCGCGGCCGGGATCAGGCCGGACAGAACTCCGGCACCGAAGATCAGCGGCACCTCGGGATCCAGTGCATCCTTCTCCTCCTGCAGCAGGTTGTAGAGCAGGACCATGTTGCCGCCGCGCCCGGCCAGAAACTGCTGGACCATCTCCTGCGGCAGGTAGCCGCGCCGACAGCTGCGCTGTTCGAGGTCAACGAAGAGCACCGCCCCCTGACTCGGGTACCGGGGAGTTTGATGCATCCGGCTCAGAAGCCGGTCAACCCGCTGTCTGATGTTCATTGTGTCCTCGAGAAATAATCAGGTCTGCTAAGACGGTTGTGCTTCGGCACTGAAATCGCCGGCGACAGCCGGACCGAAAAGTTTCGGACTATGCTTGCGAAAGGTGGCGACAATTGCGGCAAACGGGATGTCGGCAAAGGAACCGCGATCATGAACATACTCCATATGTCTGCGTTGATCGGCGTCAAAGGGATGAAAGATCGAATCCTCCCGGCCGTTGAACTCCAGCGGCTTGACTCTGAAGCGGGTGCAAAGCTCCAGATTGAAGGCCGGGGTCGCTTTGATCCAGCTTCCTTGCAGATAGAATTCGGTGAAGGCGTGCCAGCGCATCAGGTCACCGCCGTTCATCTCACGCAAACGGGGGGTGTTGAGGTGGTTGGTGACATCGGCAAACCCGACCCGCGACGGAATTTCCAGTACCCGACCGCAGGCCGCCAGCAGCGCTGCTTTAGAAACGCAAAAACCATAACCGTTGCGTAATACGCTGCTGGCCCGATACATCTCCGGGTCAGCAAAATCGAGGTACGGGGTGTAACGGATGCCGTCACGCACCGCATAGTAAAGTTGGATCGCTTTATCTTCGGCGCTGCCGACCTCCCGGCAGACATCGTGCGCAAACGCTCTGACTGTTTCGTGGTCGCTGTCAATAAAATCGGTCGCCTGGAGAAAGCTCTCGTTTTGCATATCCATCCCTACAGCGGTTCAAAACAGCAGCATCGGACTCTTGACTTTGTGCATCACCGCGTTGGTCACGGAGCCGAACAGGACATCACTGACCTCGCTCGCCCGGTGTCGTGCCATCACCAGCAAAAATACCTCTTCTTCGGCATCAATCCGCTTGATGACCGCAACCGGATCGCCGGTTTCAAGGCGCAGCTCCGGGTTGAATCCGGCGGCCTTGAACTGTTCACTGAAGCGTTCCAGCAGTTGCTGACCGACCACCCGGGATCGTTCCCGAATACTCTCGATCTGAGCCTCGGGGATCATCCGGTAGGCCAGCTTGTCCTCCAGAACATGCAGCAGGGTGACCCGGTCGGGAAAATCGGTCCGGTTGTTGAGAAAGCCGCGGACGGCTTTTTCCGTCGTTTCTGAATCATCCACCGGGAGCAGAATTCGTGCATTCATAGGTGCCTCCTTTTGGGGGAAGCATACCACAATTCTGGATTAACCATAAACCAGGCGCGGCAGAAAGAGGACCAGATCAGGCCAATAGGTCAGGATCAGCAGAATGGCGATTTGAATCGCCAGGAACGGCAGGACCGCTCGCGAGACATACAGCAGGTCGCGGCCGACTGCGGCTCCCGAGATGTAGAGGCTGACGCCCAAGGGCGGTGTGCAGTAGCCGATCCCCAGGTTGATCGTCATCAGCAGACCGAAATGCATGGTGTCGATACCGAAAGTACTCAGCAACGGCAGGAAAATCGGAGTTAGAATCAGGGTCGCCGAAATGATGTCCATGAACATGCCGACCACCAGCAGCATAATATTCACCGCCAGCAGGAAAACCCACGGTGACGAGATCTGGCTGACCACCGCCGTGGCGATTTTGTCCGGAATCTGCTCAAAGGTCAGATACTCACCGAACACCGATGCCCCGGCGACAATCACCAGCAGGGTTGCCGAGGTGACCGAGGACGCCACAATGACCTGTTTGATGTCCCGGATTTTCATATCCTTGTGAATGAAAACCTCGACAAAAAAAGCATAAAAGCTGGCCACGACCGCAGCTTCGTTGGCGGTAAACAGGCCCGAGTAGATGCCGCCGAAAATCAGGACCGGCAGGAATAAAGCCCAGGCACTCTCTCTGAGGACCGCGACCAGCTCCTTGGCGTTCGGTCGCTCCAGAGTCTTGTAGTTTCTCTTCTTGCAGTAAAAGTAGGCGTACAGACTCATCGCCACCATGATCATGACCCCCGGAATAAACCCGGTCAGAAAGAGCGCCTCGATCGGATCGTTGCTGACCATGGAGTAGAGAATCATCGAAATCGATGGGGGAATAATGATGCCCAGATTCGGGGCGGTGGTCATGATGCCGACGGAAAATTTTTCGTCGTACCCGTTTTCGATCAGTGCCGGGATCATAAAACCGCCGATCGCGACCACGGTGGCGACCGTTGAACCGGAGATAGCACCGAAGAAGCCGCAGGCCAGAACCCCGGCCATCGCCAGTCCGCCCGGTAAAAAGCCGACCAGCACGTTGGCTGTTTTGATCAGCTTATGCACAATCGAACCGGTGGTCATGATGTTGCCGCAGAGGATAAAGAACAGCACCACGATCAGGGCAAATTTATCCATGCTGCGATAGAGGACTTCGATGACGATCTGCGGGTCGATGCCGAGCATGAAGACCAGACCGACGAAACCGGTAAAGAACAGCGCCATGAAGACCGGCACGGTTGAAGCGAGCAGGCCGAGCAACAGGAACAGGATAATCAAGTAACTGGAATCCATAAATTATTCGGGCATTTCACGCAGGATCGAGGCGAGCGATCCTGTCAGCTGACAGCCCCCTCCTTCCAGTCTTCGACCATCACCAGCAGGGTACGGAAAAACATCATCGCCCCCATCGTCGGCAGTACGGCATAAAATATCCATTCAGGGATCCGCAGGCTGGCGGTCCGGGCGTATGCGTCCTCATACATCATCACCGTCATCGTCCAGCCGAGAGAGACCATGATTCCGGCAAAGAGCAGGGTGGCGAGGTGGGAGAACAGGGTCAGGTATTTCTTCAACCCGGGAACCAGTTGCGGCAGGGCGTCGATCCGGATCAGAGAGCGTTGTCGAACGGCGACAACGCAACCGATGTAGGTCGAGAAATAGATCGTTTTACGCACCACCTCGTCCGACCAGTACAGGTTGAAATCGCTGGTCAGTTTACGCAGCAGAATGTTGGTCATGGCAACGATCAGAGCGGTACAGACCGCGAGTAAAAGCGACCAGGTTTCCAGCGCGATGAAGTACTGATCAATTTTATGAATTATCTTTTTCAGCATTTTGTGGCCCTGAATGTAATTGTGATCCGGATTCGCGAGGGCTTGATCCGTCCCGCCGGTTGCTCGCGGATTCAGGTTAAAAAAAACCGGGGAGCAGGGCTCCCCGGCTCAGCTCAAAGAATCAAAAAAATCGGTTGTTTAGTTGTTGCCGAGTTTAGCCCGGACCTTTGCCAGATAGTCGACACCGATCCTTTTGCCCCACTTGGTGTAGACCGGTTGGGCTTCCTTGATCAGGGTTGCCTTGTCTGCGGGCGACAGTTGGAAGAACTCAACGCCAGCTTCCTTGGCCTTGGCAATCTGCACGTTATGCTGTATTTTCGTCAGCTCACGGGTTTTGGCACTCTCTTCTTCAATAACCTGAATGAAGATTTTCTGCAGGTCTTTCGGCAACTTATTGAACCAGCGCTTGTTGACCAGGTGGATAAACAGACCCTGGGCGTAATTGACCTGGGTGAAGTATTTGGCGATGGTGAATTTCTTGGTGATGTTACAGACAATCGCCGTGTGGTCGAGGCCGTTGATGACGCCGGTCTGCAGGGCTTGGGGGACGTCCGGCCAGGGCAGAACGGTAAATTTGAATCCCCAGGCTTTGTACAGATCGGTGTTCACCGGTGCTTGAGCGATCCGGAAGTTTACGGCTTTGGCGTCAGCAATGGTGCGTACCGGAATGGTGGTGGCCCAGCCGTACTGGCCGTAACCGGTGATATCCGGGACCATCAGGCCGGCAGCCTGGGCACTGTTGCTGAACGGACCCCAGAGCTCCGGGTCGTTGCGAAACTGGTCAAGCTTCTCGAAGGTGTCGACGACATAAGGCAGGTTGACGATACCGAGCTTGTCGGCAATGTTGGCCGAGGCGACCGACGATGCCAGCATCCCCTGTACCGCGCCCATTTTCAGCTTGGCGATAACGTCCTTCTCTCCGCCGAGTTGTGCCAGCGGACGATAATCGACGTAAATGCGGCCGTTGGATTTCTTCCAGAGAGCGTCGCGGATGTTGTAGCCGACCGCAACCCCTTCGATCACCGGGTGAGAAATGTTCGACAGAATATAGGTATATTCTGCGCCGGAGTGGTCAAACTTTGTCTTCCAGTTCGCCAGGGGATCTTTTTTGCCGGCAGCAAAGACCGGACTGAGCAGCAAACTGACAATCAGCAGGACCAACATGGGAAACAGGACAAAAGTTCTCTTCATCGGGCACCTCCTACGGGGATGGGCCTCCGCCAACTATTTGACGAAAGGCTATTGTTTAACCCACAACAACACGAATACCAGCCAAATTGGAACCCGGCCAGAATAACGTTACGAAGCGTTCCAGTCAAGAAATGCCGTCCTTAAAAAAGAACAACGTTCTATTCCGATTTAGCCAATTAAAACATGTATTTTCATTTGTCATTATATTTTGTCACTGGCCTGTTTTGGCTCAATCCATTCCGTTGATTCAATGGTCGCACTGCGAGCTAGGTTTCAAGTGCTTTAACCAGGCTGCGCAAAGTGGTGTTATAGGGCGTCAGGACTCCGGCCCGTTCACCATATTCAATGATTTTGCCATTGATATAGTCGATTTCAGTCTGTCGTTTCGCTTCAATATCCTGCAGCATCGACGGTTTGTGGTGTCCGGCCTCTCTGATGTAGTCGATACAATCGATATAAAAGTCCGGCCCCAGTAAAAGTTCGTTGGCGCGGGCCACCTTGACCCCTTCTTTCAACAGGGCGTCGACCAGGCCGAAAACAATCGGGTCATTGATCACTTCGAACATGGTCTTGCCGGTGACGGCGCAGACCGGATTCATACATGAGTTGTTCACCGTCTTGCTCCAGACCATGTTACGGATCTGGGTCGTGTGCTGGGTGTCGAGACCGCATTCGCTCAACACGTTGCAGACGCCGATTGCCGCCTCTCTGCCCTCCGCGGCCAGTTCCTGCAGATAGTGGGGGCGATGATGAAAGGCCAGCTTGATCTTTGCCGGTCCCTCCAGAATGCAGCCATAATTGACCACCGCCCGCATGACCCGCTGTTTGCCGAGGCGTTCCGCCAGCACCAGTTCGGTGTCGATACCGTTCTGCCAGCTGACAACATAGCGATCTTCGTTGATAAAGCCTTCCAGCGCCGAGGCAATGATCGGCAGGGCGGTCGCTTTCACCGTAACGATGACGACGTCGGGAGGGTCAGCGGCCAGTTCATCGACCCGGGTTGTGGTCTTTGCCACCTTGACCTGAAAGTTATCGGCGCCCGAAAGGATGATCCCCGGGTCGAGAGCTGCGTCAAGCAGGCTCGTCTGGACATCGCAGAGAGTGACCTCGTAGCCGCCGCGGGAGAGGAATGCAGCCACGGTGCAACCGACCGGACCAGCACCGACTACGGCAAACTTCTTTGGTCTATAACGGTTTTCTTCCAGCATGCCTGACTCCCTGAATCAATGAATCGGAATGGATCGGTTTTTCGTCGCTCATCCCGGATAAAAAAAGTTCTCCGACTTGGCCTTATAACCGGCGTTCAGCCCTGCTCCACCAGAATGCCGAAGGATTCCGCATCGAGCAGCCGGATGTGATTTTTCTGCAGCGATGCTATCGCCTGGTCGATGTCGCTGAAGCGGAACACCATGACGGCTTTGTCCCGGTTGGCGCCGGCCACAGCGTACATGTATTCGACGTTGATTCCGGTGCCCAGAAACAGTTGCAACAGATCTGCCAGGCTGCCGGGGCTGTCATCAATTTCAACCGCGACGACATCTTCCACCCGGGCCGGAATATATTTTTCCATGATCACCCCCCGAGCTGCGGCCAGATCGGAAACCAGGATTCGCAGAACGCCGAAATCGTGGGTGGAATCGCAGATGCAGTGTGCCCGGAGGTTGATGCCCGCAGCTCCCAGCGCCCTGGTCACCTCGTGCAGGCGACCGGGGGAATTTTCAAGTGGTATCGAGAGTTGTTGTAATTTCATGGGGAACCCCTTTTTTAAAGCTGCTCGTTCGGCTTACTTCGGCTCAAGTGCCTTGACCAGTCCCCGGATCATGCTGTTGTAGGGGGTGGGGATGCCGGCCTGCAGACCGTAGGCGACGATTTTGCCGTTGATGTAATCAACCTCGGTGCGGCGTTTTGCCTCGACATCCTGCAGCATCGAAGGTTTGTGGTTGCCGGCATTCTTGATGTAGTTGATGGCATAGGGGTAATAGCCCGATCCGAGGGAAAATTCATTGGTCCGGGCGACCGCAATTCCCTCTTTGATCAGCGCATCAACCAGACCGAAAGTGATCGGATCGTTGATGATTTCAACCATGGTCATGCCGGTCACGGCGCACATCGGATTCATACAGGCGTTCATTACCGATTTGCGCCAGACCATGTCGGTGATCTGATCGGTGTGTGCGGTATCGAGGCCGCACTCGGTCAGCACCTTGCAGATGCCGATCGCTGCATCCTTCGATTCCGGGTCGAGTTCCTGCAGATAATGTGGCCGGTGATGAAAGGCCAGGCGGATGTGTCCCGGGCTCAAGGGGACGCAGCCGAAATTAACCACCCCGCGCAGCACCGACTTGTTGCCGAGGTGCTGGGCCAGTTCCAGCTCGGTATCGATACCGTTCTGCCAGCTGATGACGTAGCGCCCTGCGCCGACAAATCCCTCCAGCGCCGAGGCGATCAGCGGCAGCGCTGTCGCTTTGACGGTGATGAAGATGACATCGGGAGGATCGTTGAGCAGCTCGTCGATGTCGGTTGTGGTCCGCGTCACTCTGGCCTGCAGATTGTCGGCCCCCTCAAGGAGGATTCCCGGATTCAGCGCCGGAGTGAGCAGTTCCGGGACGATATCGCACAGGGTGACCTCATAGCCGCCGGCGGCCAGAAAGGCGGCAACGATTCCGCCGACCGGTCCGGCGCCGATGACGGCAAATTTTTTCGGCTGGTAGTTCGTGTGACCCATCATCACAACCTCCTTGAGTGGTCCGCCTAAACAGGGCTTTCGAGGATGCCGAAAGATTCCGCATCAAGGATCTTCACCTTGTTGTCCTGCAGCAGTCTGATCGCCAGATCATTGTCACTGAAGCTGAAGATCATGACCGCTTTGCCCGAGGACGTTCCGGCCAGGGCGTACATGTAATCGACGTTGATTTTGTTATCCAGCAGCAATTTAAGCGTTTTTGCCAGGCTGCCGGGAGTATCGACAATCTCGGCGGCGACCACCTCATCGACCCGTGCCGGAAGCTGTTTCTCCATGATGATCCGGCGCGCCTTGGCGACATCGGAAACCAGAATCCGCAGCACGCCGAAACCGGAAACATCACTGATGGACAAAGATCTCAGGTTGAGACCTGCCTCACCGAGGGCCTGGGTCGCTTCGTAGAGACGGCCCGGTGAATTCTCCAGGAATATCGATATCTGCTTCAGTTTCATGATCATCTCCCTTGTCCCGCCGTGATAGCAAGACGGTTACCGTCCGATCCTGATCAGGCCGCCGCGCCGCCGGCCAGCGCCTTCATATTGACCTCAACCCCCTTGTTCTGCGAAATCTGCTTGACCACTGCGGTAATGATCTCTTCTTTGAGGGGCAGATGCTTCATGACGGTTCCGACCATCACCATATTGACCGCTTTGCCGTTACCGGCGGCGCGGGCGATGGAGAGGGCTTCGATCCCCTGCGCATTGTTACAGACCGCGGCAATCTGCTGCTCCACATCATCCGGATAGACCGCCAGCCCGGCGGCCACGGTGCTCGGGTTGATTGAGACCTTGTTGTAGACCAGTCGGCCGCCCGGCTTGAGATAGTGGATATAGCGCAGGGCCTCCAGAGGTTCGAAGGAGATCAGCAGGTCGGCGCTGCCGGGCATCACCACCGGTGAGTTGACCTGATCACCGATGCGGACAAAGCTGATGACGCTGCCGCCGCGCTGGGCCATGCCGTGAACTTCGTTCTGCTTGACGTCCATGCCGCTGGCCAGGGCACTTTCAGCGAGAACTTTGGAAGCCATCAGCACTCCCTGACCACCGACACCGGCAATAACGATATTAAAGATTTGCATTACTTCTCTCCCTCAAGCTCGTACATCGCGTCGAATTTACACATCTGCGTGCAGATCCCGCAGCCGTTGCAGACGTTGGGGTCGACCCGCACCTTCTGCTTCTCACCGGAGGCGGTCAGCCCCAGGGCCATACAGGCCACCTTGAGGCAGGCGCGGCAACCGGTGCATTTCTCCGGGTCGACGCTGATCGCCGGTTTTTTGATCCGGTAACGCAGGACGCAGGGATTCCTGTCGATCAACACGTAAGGTCCGGGAGTCTCCAGTCCCTTTTTGATGGCGGCCTCGGTTGCTTCGAGGTCGTAGGCATTGAGCTCGAAGACGTTGTCGATACCGAGGGCTTTGACCAGTGGAACCATCTCCACCTGGCGGGTGGGGTTGCCCTGCAGGGTCCGGCCGGTGCCGGGATTCTCCTGGCCGCCGGTCATGCCGGTGGTGCGGTTATCCATGATGATGACCAGCGCATTGCCGCCGTTGAAGGCCATGCTCATCAGGCCGGTCATCCCGGAATGAAAGAAGGTTGAATCACCGATCACCGCGACCGGTTTTTCGTCCCGACCGGCAATGGCGTTGACCTTGGCCATACCGTGGGCGGCGCTGATGCTGGCGCCCATGTCGATCACCGAATGCATGGCGTTCATCGGTGGCAGGGCTCCCAGGGTGTAGCAACCGATGTCGCCGGAGACGAAGGTCTTGAGTTTGCTGAGGATGGTGAACAGGCCGCGGTGGGCACAGCTGGGACAGAAAACCGGCGGTCGCTGCGGCAGTCCTTCGACCGGTGCAGTCACCGCGGTCGGTGCCTCGCCGAGTGCGGCGCGGATCAGATCAGCATTGATCTCGCCGCAGAGCGGCAGTTTGTTCTTGCCGATCTCGACCTCGATGCCCATCGCGCGGATCTGTTCTTCAAAGATCGCATCCATCTCTTCAACGATCATCAGCCGCTTGACGTTACCGGCAAACTCGCGGATCTTGCGCTCCGGCAGTGGATGCACCAGTCCCAGTTTCAAGATCGAGGCATTCGGGCAGGCTTCGCGAACATGCTGGTAGGAGACCCCGGAAGTGATGATACCGAGTTCGGTATCGGCCATCTCCACCCGGTTCAGGGGAGTTGTCTCGGCAAATTCCTGCAGTTTCAGCAGGCGGGCTTCAACCGCGACATGCTTGAGCTTGCCGAAGTTCGGCAGCATCACGTATTTGGGGACATCTTTGACCCATTCGCCGATCTGCGGAGCAACTTTCTCCCGCTGAACCACCACTCCCTTGGCGTGAGAAATCCGCGTGGTGGTGCGCAGCAGCAAGGGGGTATCGAACTGCTCGGAAATCTCGAAACCGGCCCGGACCATATCGTAGGCTTCCTGGGAATCGGCCGGATCGAGCATCGGCACCTTGGCGAACCTGGCGTAGTTGCGGCTGTCCTGCTCATTCTGTGAGGAGTGCATGCCCGGATCATCGGCGACCATCAGGATCAGTCCGGCGTTGACACCGGTGTAAGTCAGCGTCAGCAGCGCATCGGCCGCAACATTGACACCAACATGTTTCATCGTCGAGAGGGCGCGGCCGCCGGCGATGGAGCCACCGATCACCGATTCGAGGGCAACTTTTTCGTTCGCTGCCCATTCGCAGTAGACATCCCCCAGCCGGGCGACTTCTTCGAGAGTTTCGGTACTCGGAGTGCCGGGGTAGCCGGAGGCGAAGACCCCACCTGCATCCCCGAAACCTAAAGCAATGGCTTCGTTGCCGGAAATTATCTTTTTCATCAAAACCTTCCCTTGTCGGCGGGCTCCCGCAGAGGAGCCGGATAAATGTAAATTTCCCTGCTGTTTTGTACCCGCAGATTCAGATTACGTCAAAATAAATCAATCAGTTCGGCGATCCTCGATCCGCTTGGCTTTGCCTTCACTGCGCGGGATGCTGCCGGGTGGCACCAGCTGAATACCAACGCTGATGCCGATCACGTCCTTGATGTCCTGTTGCAGATTACGCTTTTTGCTGTGAACCGCCGAGACATCGTCGAGGATATCGAATTCGTCCCCTTTGAGAATATCGGCGGCCGCCTTGATCATGAAATCCTCTGTGACCTCGACCTTGACCCGCAGGGAATCCATCGCCCCTTTGCGTTCGACGATGACCATGTAGTGCGGGGAAACCCCTTCCCGTTTGAGAATCACCGACTCGATCTGCGAGGGATAAACGTTGACGCCGCGGATGATCAGCATGTCGTCGCTACGGCCGGTGACCCGGGCCATCTTCACCAGCGTGCGTCC
>JAADGW010000092.1 GCA_013152145.1 Deltaproteobacteria bacterium | reverse complement strand
AACCTGCTGAATTTGGACCGGATTGCACTCAATCGGCGGCAGTTCCTTTGCGTACTCACGCTGAATCTCTATCGAGCGAAAATCAAACTGTCTTTGCAGACTGTAATTCCCCGCCGCCAACTCCACCGACTTGTCGATCAATTCGGCCAGATCACTGAGCAGCATTGAGGAATTATCCCGCCGACTGAAACTGAGCATATTGTCAATCAACTGCGTTGCCCGCTTGCCCGCGTCCATGACCGTATCCAGAATGCTGCCGACATCCCGGCGGCGTAAATAGTCCGCTAAAGAGGCCATATCGATTCCAGCTTTTTCGGCGGCGCTGTTATTGGCTTTAGACTGTTCAGCCAGGCGATGACGTATCACCTGGATATTCTGCAGAACCCCCGCCAGCGGATTATTGATCTCGTGAGCCATACCTGCGGCCAGTTGCCCCATGGAGACCATCTTTTCCGATTGGATGATCCGCTCTTCCAGAAGAACCCGCTCGGTAACGTCATCGACCCGGATAACAGCACCGACAACAGAAGCTTCGTATAAAGGATAAATCGTGATGTCACGATAGCGGATTTTCTCCCCCTGCTGGTACAGATCCTTGGTCAGTTTACGAACTTCCCCCTGTTGCAAAGAGATGTTCACCTCTTTCATCCCGCTGAAATCCGGCCAGATCTTCTCCAGTAATTGCCCATGGGCATCGGCAGCAACGATTCCACAAATCTTCTCCGCCCGACGATTCCAAAGGTTGACAACCCCCTGCAGATCAACGCCGATCAACACGGAAGGCATCGAATCGATGATGTTTCCCAGCTGATTGCGCAACTGCTGAAGGCTTTCCATACGTTCAGCAACCTGGGCGTTACTGACCAGATAATCCTCGCGACGGGTGGCCAGATCACAAACCTTTCTCAGTTCATCGGCCCGAAACGGCTTGGCAACAAAATCAACCGCACCTCCCAGCAGCAGACGCTTTGCAATATCGATCGATCCATGAGCCGTCATCATCACCACCGGTTGACTGGAATCGATCTCCATAATTTTCCTCAGAACCGTTTCACCTGACATTTTCGGCAACATGATATCAAGCAGCACCAGCTCATGACGCCCCTCTTCCCAGGCCGCCAGACCGGAGAGACCTTCTGCTGCGAGTTCTACCTCAAAATGTGGCCGCAGAATTTTTTCAACCAGCAGCGCGTTATCTTCATGATCCTCGACCACCAGAATACGTCTTTTTCGCAGCCCTTCAGTCGGTGACTCAAGACAGGCCCGCACCACAGCCGGCAAACGATGGCGGTCGTCAAAGGTCAATAGATGATTAATTTCGAAATCTCGAGCCGTAATTTCCGTGATCCGCTCACACCAGACCCGGGTCACAATGATAATCGGCAGGGTTCGCCCACCGGGACAGACTCCGGAACGAATAAATCTGGCCAGCCGCCAGCTGTCAAACTCTCCGATGGCGATCGCCGTAACAACCAGATCGATGGCCATATTCTGCAACGCATCTACCGCTTCCAGCCCTGATGACACCTCTGTTATCTGCACATTCATGGGTTCAAGCAGCTGTCGCAACCGGGCACGATCCGCATCAACGTTATTAACCAACAGTAAGTGAGAACCTGTTTCCATACTCGAGCACCATATTTCAAAAAATGACAGATAAACTGCTGTCAGTAAAACCTCTTGCGAAAGTCCGAAAAATCAACCGATCGTCACTCCCGCGGAGGCAGAAAGGGAAAATATTTGTAAACTATTCAGCAGCACGGTGGATGACCTCGCGCTGCCCACTCCAAGGGCCGCATGAACCCATCCATGGGGCTTGACTGTCGCCATCCGGGCGACAGACACCCTTGAAGTGGGCAACCCGAGGCCATCTGGCTGAATAGTTTACAAATATTTAAACATTCTTAATATTAGTATAGTTTTATTATCCGGTCAACGCACTATCTTAGTACAACCCCTCGACGAAACAAATAACCATTTAAAATATTTACACATTATAAATATTAACAACAAACAACAACAAGATATGCTCATTTTTTTTGACCATTCTACCCCTTCGGCCCGACGACCATCCAAACGAAGACTGTTGCAAAACAATAGACCATGTCATAATTCATGCGAAAGTGGACCAAGCTGACAGAGAAGAGCTCCCATGCCGCATATCGACGTCCCGATCACTCCCCTGCTTCCCAAATTACTGCAAACCCTGACCGAACAGGCGACCCTGATCCTGCAGGCACCACCCGGGGCAGGAAAGACCACCCGCGTTCCACTGGCGCTGCTGGAGGCGGACTGGCTGCGCGGCAAATCGATCCTGATGCTTGAACCCCGCCGTCTTGCCGCGATCAACGCAGCGCGTTTTATGGCAAAACAATTGGCTGAAGAGGTCGGCCGAAGCATCGGCTACAGGATCCGTCACCAGCAAAAAGTCTCTCCGGCAACCCGGGTTGAAGTCATCACCGAGGGAATTCTCACCCGGAGGCTGCAACAAGACCCGGAACTGAACGGCGTCGGACTGGTTATTTTTGATGAGTTTCACGAACGCCACCTGCAGTCAGATCTGGCCCTGGCGCTCTGTCTCGACGTCCAGCAGGGGCTGCGCGAAGATCTGAAGCTGCTGATCATGTCTGCAACCCTCGACACGGAACCGCTGGCACGACAGCTGCGGGCGCCGATTCTCAGCAGCACCGGTCGCAGTTACCCGGTCACCACCCACTATTCGACCCACCGGCCCAACGAGCGGAAAACCGGGTCACTGGTCGAGACAACCGTGGCGGCCGTTCACCGTGCCCTGCAGGAAACAACCGGTGACCTGTTGGTTTTTTTGCCGGGAGAAGCAGAAATCAGACACTGCCACCAGCGCCTGAGCGGTCTGTCCGCAGTAGTTTCAGTCTGCCCCCTTTACGGCAATCTGCCGTTTGCCGAACAGGAACGGGCTATCAAACCGGCCCGGCAGCGTAAAATTGTGCTGGCCACCAATATTGCCGAAACCAGCCTGACCATCGAGGGGATCGGCGTTGTCGTCGACAGTGGTTATTGCCGTCAGCCCCGCCCCCGCTACGACCCCGGCAGCGGCCTGACCCGCCTGCAACTGAGCCGGATTTCACAGGCCAGCGCCGCCCAACGGGCCGGCCGGGCCGGCCGACTGGGTCCGGGCAGCTGTTACCGACTCTGGAGCGAAGGAACACAACAGGCCCTGTTGCCGTTCACCCCGGCGGAAATCAGGACTGCCGACCTGGCGCCACTGGTTCTCGACCTGCTGGCCTGGGGAATCTCCGATCCAGCGACCCTGTTCTGGCTCGACCCACCCAGCCCCTCAGCCTGGCAGGCCGGGCTCGAGCTGCTGGACCGGCTCGGGGCACTGGACAGCCGCAAACGACTGAACAGTTACGGGCAAGCCCTGGCCGGCCTGCCGATCCATCCGCGGCTCGGCAGCCTGCTGCTGGCAGCGAAAAATAACACCTGCCTGGAGCTCGGCTGTGACCTGGCGGCGCTCCTCTCCGAACCGGATCCATGGTCGCGAACGGAAGCGAGTGAGCAGAGCGACAGCGACATTCTGGACCGGCTGGAACTTTTTTACCGGCAACCCAACAGCACAAAGCTTGCTGCCATCACCCGTACTGCCCGCTACTGGCGACGCTATTTCAACTGTCCCGCATCAGTAAACCACCCCGCGGCGACCCTCGAACAGCTGGCACTTCTGCTGGCGGCAGCCTTTCCCGACCGGGTTGCCAGAGCCCGGCAGCCGGGATCAAAGCGCTACCTGCTGGCCTCCGGTCAGGGGGCTCGGCTGGGCAGCGGATCAGCTCTGCAACAGCCGGAATTTCTGATCGCCGTCGGCCTGCGGATCCGGCAGGAGGTCGATGCGGAAATCTGCCTTGCCAGCAGCGTCGACAAAACGACCCTGGAAAAACTTTTCCCGCAACTTGCCTGGCAGCAGAGCTGCGTTTGGGACCAGGCACAAGGGCGAGTTGTCGCCTGCGAACAGCAACGGCTCGGAGCCCTGACCATCAACCAGCGGCCCGGCAAACTACAACCGGAACAGGCCACCGGGGTGATCCTCGAAGTCATACGACGCGAGGGGCTGCAACTGCTCAACTGGACCGACAGGGTGCAGCAGTTCCGGGCACGGCTGCGCCTGCTGCATAACCGCCTGCCGGAGCAGAACTGGCCCGATTTTTCTGAGCAGAGCCTGTTACAAACCCTGGAAGACTGGCTGCTGCCCCATCTCGGTACGGTCCGCTCACGCGAAGGGTTGCGCAAAATCGACCTGTCGGCCGCTCTCGGCAGCCGACTGGACTGGCAACAGCGACAACAGCTGGAGCAACTGGCACCGGAACGGATCGCCGTCCCCAGCGGTTCGCAGATCCGCCTGCAGTATCCACCGGCGGGTCCGCCGATTCTGGCGGTAAAACTGCAGGAGATGTTCGGTCAACTCGACACCCCACGGATCGCCGCCGGGCGGATACCGGTCGTTGTCCACCTGCTGTCACCGGCCGGGCGCCC
>JAADGW010000180.1 GCA_013152145.1 Deltaproteobacteria bacterium | reverse complement strand
AGTCGCTGATTCAGGAGTTTGTCGACGGTTACAACGACGTCATCAATTATATCGCGTCACAGTCCGATGCCGACTGGGGGAGTGATTCGGCATTCCGCATGGTCAAGCGGAAGATGCAGGATTTGCTGACGGCAAACCAGTCTGGCGGCAGTGGTTCTTTCACCACCTTTTCAGAACTCGGTTTCGAGACCCAGCGCGATGGAACGATTTCGATCAGCAGCACGATCATGGATAAGGCGCTTAATGATGATTTTAACGGAGTCGTCTCACTGTTGGCCGGGGAAACCGGTGTGGACGGTCTGCTCAAGGGGTTTAAAGACTATCTGGATGTTGCGACCGACTTTACCGACGGTATCGCCGCCAGCCGCAAGGGGGGGACCGACAGCAACATCCGGCGGATCGATTCGCGGATCAGCATGATGGAGGCCCGTATGGTGGCGCGTGAGAAAACTCTGCGCTCCCAGTTCTCGGCGATGGAACAACTGGTCAGCAGCATGAACAGCCAGAGCGCCTTTTTAGCTCAGCAGATGAGTAATCTCAGCAACATGAATCGTTAACTGACTTTGCCACCACTTTAATTAGTGTTGATTTTCCTTGATAGTTTACTCGGGAGCCATAGATGAATGCCTACATGAACCAGTACCAGAATAATCAAGTCACAACGGCCTCTCCGGAGCAGGTCCTGATTATGCTCTATGACGGCGCCATCCGTTTCGTGCGGCAGGCGAAATCGGCGATTGTTGATGGTCGGCTGGGTGATAAGGCAACAGCAATCGGTAAGGCGATTGCCATCATTACTGAATTCTCAAATACTCTTGATTATGAGGTCGGTGGTGAGATCGCCCAGGACCTGAATCGTCTTTATGACTTTATGGTGCGGGAGCTTTCCGCCGTTAATGCCCGTAACCAGCCCGAGCGGCTTGATCCGGTTGAGAAAATTCTTCAGGAATTGCGGGATGCCTTTGTTGCCGCTGCCGAAATCAACCGCCGTAACCTGGCTCCGGGGGCTGCCGCGACGACCGGTACTGACCGTACCGCGGTTGCTTATTAACACGGAGATTGCTGATGATGGTTTCAAGTTTGCAACAATCGATCAAACAGTACCGGAAAATCGTTGAGCACGCGCAGCAGCTCGACCAGTTGCTCGCCAAAGGTGATCCGGAACAGTTGCAGGATTACACCGCCCGGCTGCAGACCCTGCAGACTGAAGCCGGGTTGAATGACCAGCAGTTACTCACCGGAATTGCCCGGGATTCTGTCCGTTGGCAAGCTCATCCACTGTTTCATCAGCGCATGCAACTACTGGAACAGATTGTGGAAATGAATAAATTGCTTTTGCCGAGAGTCCGTGGCATGATGTCCGTCACTGCCGCCGAGCTGACGCAGTTGAGGGAAGGCCGGGTTGCGGTTTCGGGTTATCATCAGGCTCCGAACCGAGGTAAAAAATCAATCAGAGGGGTCGGCTGAACCGGATCGGTCTACTTTTCCTGTCATCGGTCCTTTTTAGGGATCTGCCATGTCTGTTTTAGATCAGTTAAAGGAATATCGGGTCGTCAATGTTGTCTTGCCTCTGCAGGAGGGGGGACAACAGTTGATTGATGGCGTCGCCAGGACAACCACCCCGCCCCAGCTTGAAATTACCTTTCTGCCCGACCAGCTCAACATGGCCGCCCTGAACCCGGATGATATCTGTCAGGTTTCCTTTGATGTGGCCGGCTCGACCAAAACGATGCGGGCCAGAATCACTGCGGTACTCAGTGACGCCAAGCTGCAGCTGGAGATGGTTGAGTCTTCCAGCCATGTGCAGAAGCGGGCCTATTTTCGGATTGATGCCGAGCTGTCGGTCAGCTATTGGTTGTTGAGTGAGGGGAGCCCGCTGGCCCGGTCGATTCAGACCCCGGTTAATATCAGCGGCGGTGGTTTGCGGGTGCCGGTTGATGAGTCGCTCAGGGATGGGACTGAGATCGGGCTGGAGCTGATCATTGATGGGCCGGAGCCACGGGTGATTGAGTGTGCCGCCCGGGTGGTACGGACCTACAACGCGGGCCCGACCGGCAAGCAGGTGGCCATGAGCTTTGTCGATATGGAGGATGAAGATCAGGATGCTATCGTCGCCTATTGTCTGGCAGAACAGCGCAAGCAGCTCCGTTTAAAGGTTCAGGTGCTGGGCCGCTGATTTCTCCTCCGTTCCCTTTCCCAGTCAAAAAAGCCCGCGACAGGGATCATCTGCCGCGGGTTTTTCCTGTTCTCAGATAAATCCTTTATGTTCCAAACGCCAGATGGTGAGTCGACGAGTAAGAGTAGTCCGTTCTGCCGTGTTGAAAGCTTGCCGGTTGCCAGGTTTCGGTGCGGTTACGGCCATTTTCTTTTGCCTGATAGAGTGCATTGTCGGCCTCTTTGATCAGGCGTGCAGGGTGTGGCACGTCATCCAGGTCGGAACAACTGATACCGATACTGACAGTGATCGGCATTCGGGTCTGACGGAGCTGACGGGATGCCAGGGCGACCTGCTGGTGAATTCTTTCGGCCAGGATGCGGGCATGATCAGCCGTTGTGTCCGGCAGGATGACGGCAAATTCTTCACCGCCGTACCGGCAGCAGATATCAGCATCGCGGGCCGATTCCCTGATCGCCTGCGCAACATGTTTCAGGATACTGTCCCCGGCCTGATGACCGTGGTTGTCATTAAACCACTTAAAGTGATCCAGATCGATCATCAGCAGCGAGACGGGAGCCCCCGACCGTTGGGTGCGTGCCGTCGCCTGCTTGATGCTCATATCAAAGGTGGCCCGATTACCGATTCCGGTCAATGCGTCAGTCAGGGCCATTTTTTGCAGCTGCTCTTTACTTTGCCGCAGGTCGAGCAGGCGTTGCCAGCGTTTCAGATGCTCATGCAGGCGCGCATTCAGTTCATGGGGGTCCGTTGACTGCTTGAGCGAATCACTGGCGCCGAGATTAAAGCCGTTAATCAGACTCTGTTGATCGTCGACAAAGGCAACCAGTGGGATGTCGTGCCATTTGTCGTCATCGCGCAGTTTGTTGATCCAGTCAGTTTCAGATTCACCCGTATCGATGAGCCAGCAGATGATATCTGCAGATTTTGTTTTCAGGTGCTGGAACAGGGACGTGGTCGACGGCAGGGGCTTTACCCGGTCAAACAACTGGGTCGCCGCCAGGTACTTGACCAGTTGCAGTTTTTTATTTCGGTTTGAGCCGAGGACCAGGGCTGTGGCGTTCATCATTTTAATATCCTTTCGTTGAGCGGATATCGGTTTGCAAGGAATCTATTAAATTACCTTTCGGCATTTAACGAAGAAGTCTTTAGTCGTTATTTTTGGGTGGTAGCGAATTTCGTGCCACACGAAATTCTATAATAAATATAGATTGTTGGCTTGTTGTGATGGTTTTTTGACAGCGGCCCTGTAAAAAATATCTATAAAAAATATTAATGTGGTCGGTGTTTTGACTCTGCCCATCGATATTTTTTCCGCTCCCGCCGAAGAATGCTAAACTCCAACAGAGGAACGGTCGATGAAGAGCCTATGTCTCTGTTGAATCCGATATCTTCGCCGCGGCGGTCTATCCCGTCACCGACAACCCCGACCATAACCGCCGGAGAGCGGCAGGTTGATCTGCGTCCGCAGCAACTGATGCAGGCAACTGTTGTGGCAGGAGGCCTTGATTGGGCTCTGCTGGAGGTGAATCATCGTCAGTATCGATCGGGCGCAGACCGATATCGAGCTGCAGACCGGACAGAAATTGATCCTGCAGGTTTTGCAAACCCGGCCGGAACTCGAATTTCGCATCATCAATGACCCCCTCGGTGGACGTCTCAGCCAGTTGTTGCCGTTGCTGACCCGTCCCTACGATTGGATCCGATTACTTGATATTTTGCGGCAGCAACCTCGACAGCAGGGGGTGCCACAGACCACTACCCAGGTTTACCGGCAGCTGCAGCAGTTGCTGCAACCGAACGGGCCGTTGCCGGTCGCGATTGAGAGTGCCCTGGCCAGTTTACCGGCTCAGTTGCAGCAGTTGTCTCTGTCGGTTGCCAATGAACAAAGTCGTGTCGATCTACCGCCACAAGTCGTCACAGAAGGACAGGGATCGATCTTTTCCCGGGCCGATAATTCCGTACCGCTGGACCTGTCGCAATTGGTTCGGGGATTGCGGAATCAGCAGTCGCAGTTATCGGCCGTTGCCGGGCGGCCGTTACCACCAGCCTGGCATGCGGAAACCGGTAAGCTGCTTGCTCCACTGTTGCAAAATTTGCCACAAGTCCCGGTACCGTTGCCCGGAGTTAATGATTTAATCGCCGTGCTGGGTGAGATGCGGCAGCAGCCGAACCTGCCGGCGCAACTTACCGGCGAGTTGGAACGGCTGCTGTTACAACTGAAAGTGTCGGGTGGGCAGGAGTTGCCTCCGGTTGGGAAATATGCCGATCGGGAACCTGCGGTACCGCCGACAGCAGCACCGGTGGTGACCACCACAACGCCATCTGCAGTGTCAACGAGACAAGCAATGCAAACGCTGCCATCGTCACAACCCCCGCAAGAGCTCCCTGTCCCGCCAGCGGGGATTGCCAGCTCTCCGGCGGCGGGCTATCGTTCGGTCGCCACGACCGGGGTGGTGGTCCAGACGCTGTCATCACCGCCACCACCACCGCCGGCGGAGATCAGTGCCGGTCTGGAAAGGCTGCTGACTCAGATTCAGCCGGAGCAGAACTCGTCGGGTCAGCTTTCAGCGGCCCTGCTCGGTCGTCTGGAGGGGCTGCTCGATAAGTTGCAACAACTGTCGCTGACGGTTCCGTCAGGTCAGACAAGTCTGCCCGGGTTGGAGCTGATTACCCGTCAATTATCACAGTTGATCCAACCGGGGGCGCAGCAACCGAAAGGGGAGCCATTGGGTTTTCTTTCCCAGCTGTTCGGCTTTCATCTCGAAGCGGAACTGCTGAACGGGAAAAAGAAAGAGGCCCTTGCCAGTTTGAAACTGAGTTTGTTGACGCTGAAGAAAGAACTGGGCGACAAGGTCGAAGAGCCGCTGCGGCGGCTGGAAATGTTCCAGCTCAGTAAGGCCCGGCTGGCAGAAGCTCAGGTGCAGTTTTTGCCGTTACCCTTCAGCGAGCTCGAAGAAGGTTATCTGTTGATGGAGAAACGGCGGCAGCAGGATGACGGTACAGCGGCCGATCTACCGTTGCAGCTTTCTCTTTCATTACGACTGTCGGCGTTAGGAAATATGCGGGTCGACATGCTCTACGAAAAACAGGGACTGCACTTACGCGTGGCCTGTGAAGATAAAGAGAAAAAGGCTTATCTGCAGGATCATTTGACAGAACTCAAGGAATCGATTGAAACGGTTCCGTTGCACGGCGTCAGTTTTTCTGCCGATGCCCGACAGCCGGCCCGAGAATTGTCCGCACGTCTGTTGCCGGACACTCTCAGCATGCTGGATGCCAGGATTTAGTAATGAGCAAGACTGACAAACCGATACGGGCAGTTGCTCTGCGCTACGATCATGAGGCTGGTGCGACCCCCAAAGTTACCGCAACCGGACAGGGAGAGGTTGCCCGACGCATTATTGAAGCCGCACAGGCCGCCGGAGTCGATATCGTCGAGGATGCTGACCTGCTGGAAATTCTCGGGCGGGTGCCGATCGGTGAAGATATCCCGCCGGAACTGTTCCAGGCCGTTGCCGAAATTCTCGCCTTTATTTACCGTATCAACGGCCGTTATTCCGTATCAACCAGTTGAATCTGAGCGTTAGTAATCTCCCCGGCGCGGCATTGAATTTGCGGTGCAAAAATCCACTTTACAGCTTCCGGCCGGTTGGTGTAATGTACGCAGCTTGCGGAGAGGTGACCGAGAGGCCGATGGTGCTCGCCTGGAAAGCGGGTGTAGTGAAAGCTACCGGGGGTTCGAATCCCCCCCTCTCCGCCATAACAAAAAAACGGATTCTCCTTGGGGGATTCGAAGCGGAGCGAGCGCTGACTTGATGTCAGAAAAGCGGCCAGAAGCGGCTGTGGTTGCTGCCGCTAAAACTGAATAGTAGTATTCCGGTCGACGTTGCCGGTAGAAGTGACAGCCGGGTCCCGCGCAACGGACATCCGTGAACCCCGTCAGGCCCGGAAGGGAGCAGCGGTAACGGGTTTGGACGTGTGCCGCGGGGGTGCCCGGTTGTCACTTGTGCCGGCAATTTTTATTTCTGTGCCCGTCCGATTATCGCAATGACTGCAGGGAGAGTTCATGTCTTATCTGGTCCTGGCACGTAAGTGGCGCCCGCAACTGTTTGAGGACCTGGTCGGCCAGGAGCATGTCAGCCAGACCCTGAAAAACGCCATCAGCGCCGATCGGGTACATCATGCCTTCCTCTTTACCGGGGCGCGTGGTGTCGGCAAGACGTCTGCAGCACGTATCTTTGCCAAAGCACTTAACTGCCGGCAGGGACCGACCGTCGAGCCCTGCGGGGTTTGTCCTTCCTGTGTCGAGATTACCGCCAGTCAGGGAGTTGATGTTTTCGAGATCGATGGCGCCTCCAATACCGGTGTCGACGATATCCGCGAATTGCGCGAAAATATCCGCTATCTACCTTCAAATTCGCGCTACAAGATCTTCATCATCGATGAAGTCCACATGCTCTCGATCAACGCCTTCAACGCACTGCTGAAAACCCTTGAAGAGCCGCCGGAGCACGCCAAGTTTATTTTCGCCACCACCGAACCGCACAAGATTCCCATCACCATTTTATCCCGTTGCCAGCGCTTCGATTTCCGTAAGATCGGTCTGCCGCAGGTCCAGGCGCGGCTGCGTTTCATTGTTGATCAGGAAAAGGTCCAGATTTCCGATGCCGGTCTGGTGATGATCGCCCGTAGCGGCGGTGGCAGCATGCGCGATGCTTTGTCGACCCTCGATCAGGTGATTGCCTTTTGCGGTGAACAGGTTGCGGATGATGATCTGCACGGACTGCTCGGACTGATCAGCCGGCGGATTCTGCTCGACACTATTGAAGCGATACTGGAGCGTGATGGCCGGCAGGTATTGTCGTCGGTGCAGAAAGTTGATGAGCACGGTCATTCTTTCCGGCAGTTCTGTCAGCAGTTGGTCGAGTTGGTTCGGGCGTTGGTGATTCTCAAGGTTGTTGAGCAGCCTGGCGAGCTGCTCGATTTCGGTGAAGCGGAACTGCAGGAATTGCGTCCCCTGTCCGCTTCGGCTCAGCTCGATGACCTGCAGCGCTTGCTGACAACCCTGATCCGTACCGAAGCGGAGCTGGCGGTCTCCAACTATCCACGGCTGACGCTGGAGATGGTACTGGTCAAGTTGACCAGCCTGCCGAGCGGGATCGAGGTGGCAACCCTGATCAAAAAACTGGAGGCTCTCGAGCGGCGACTGGTCTCAGGAGGCGGGTCTGTCCCCCCGTCACCAGTTGCTGCCGCAGCTGCTCCCGTCCCGTCCCCGAACGATCCGCCGCCATTGCCGCCGGGGACGGAAGTGAAAAAGTCTGAGACTCCTGCTGCTCCGGCCGGTGAAAAGAGCTGGGCGGGGCTGGTCGATTTTGTCAGGCAGAACCGGCGTCCGCGAATTGCCTCGCTGCTGGAGCAATCAAGCCTGCTGTCACTCGAGTTTCCTCGCCTGAAAATCGGCCTGTCGGCCAGATATTACGGTCTGGTCGACGCCGAGATGCGTCAGTCGATTGAGGAATTGGCGGCTGAATATTATCGGACCGAGGTCCGGGTTGAGGTTAAGCAGGTCAATGACCGGACCCAGGCCCCCCCCTCGCTGCATGATGAGCGGGCTCAGCAGGAGACCGATCGACAAAAAAAGTTGCGTGAAAATGCTGCTGAGCACCCGATAGTCAGGTCAGCGCTGGAGGTCTTCGGTGGTCAGATCGAAGACATCCGGCCGATCGATAAAGGCTTTGTTTGACCGATAATCAACCGGCAATCACCGGACCTTTCTGTGGAGGACAAAAGAGATGGCAAAAGGACTTGGGAATATTATGAAGCAAGCCCAGCAGATGCAGGCCAAAATGGCCCGTGTGCAACAGGAGCTGGAAAAGAAAGAGATTGAGGCAACCGCCGGCGGCGGGATGGTGACAGCGCGGGTGAACGGCAAACAGGAGTTGCTTTCATTGCAGATCGAAAAGGATGTCGTCGATCCGGAAGATATTGAAATGCTGCAGGATCTGGTTCTGGCGGCCGTCAATGAAGCGATCAAGCAGAGCCAGCAGATGATTCAGCAGGAGATGGGAAAAGTGACCGGCGGAATGAATATCCCCGGCTTATTTTAACGGTCTTATCGGCTGTTGATCTCGATCCCCGCAGCATAATGTTGATGCTCTGCGGGGATTTTTTTTAGCGTTTTCTGGAAATTTCTCGCATACGGTATACGATAAAAGATTGAAATACCCGTTTCTGGCGTGGTAGAGTTCTTTTTGGTCAGACCAATGGCCCAGAGAAAGGCTCGAAATGGCTCGTTACATTTTGGGGAAATTTTATTTTTTAAGTGATGCTAAAAAAATAGAACAGCATTTTAATAAATTGGATTTGAGGGAGAAATCATGTTAGTCTCGCTCCCGTCTTTCGCCCGGGTTGTGGCAGAATTAAGCAAGTTGCCGGGTGTCGGCAGCAAGACCGCAGCTCGATTGGCTTTCCATCTGTTACGGACAACCGATCGCGATGTTGAGGCTCTGGCCGAGGCCCTGCTCGAGATGAAACGCAAGGTCGGTTTCTGCCGGCGTTGCTTTCATATTGCCGAAGAGGAACTGTGCCGGACCTGCCGAGACCCGGCGCGTGACAGCTCTCGACTGTGCGTTGTGCAGGAACCGCAGGATCTGTTGGCGATCGAACGCAGCCACGCGTATCGCGGCTTATATCACGTGTTGCACGGAGCCCTTTCGCCGCTCGACGGGATCGGCCCGGATGATCTGAAAATTCCTCAGCTGTTACAGCGTCTTCAAGAGGAGCAGATCGAAGAAGTCCTGCTGGCGACCAATTTCACCGTTGAGGGTGAGGCGACGGCTCTTTACCTGGCCGGGCTCTGTAAGCAGCAGGGAGTGATTGTCACGCGCCTTGCGCACGGGATCCCATCCGGTAGTGATCTGGAATATATCGATGCCGGAACCGTTCAGCAGGCAGTCAATGGACGACGTGAACTTTAGTATTATCAGATAAATAACTTCTTCGACAGGGACCTGGGACGGGTTGCTGTCGTTCCGCGTTTTGTTGCTTAACGGGATTACGATTCTCTTCTCGGAATCGTCAATTTAACAACCTATAAAGGAGGTTCACATGTCTCGAAAGATGGTTTGTATTGATGGTAATACAGCGGCTGCACATGTTGCGCATGCCGTCAACGAGGTGATTGCCATCTATCCGATCACCCCCTCGTCAGTCATGGGTGAGATCTCTGACGCAAAAAGTGCGACGGGGCAGAAAAATATCTGGGGAACGATTCCCAAAGTTGTTGAAATGCAGTCGGAAGGCGGCGCCGCAGGTGCTGTTCACGGGGCACTGCAGGCTGGTGCCATGACCACCACCTTCACCGCCTCGCAAGGGCTGCTGCTGATGATCCCGAACATGTACAAGATCGCCGGGGAACTGACCCCGACGGTGTTCCATGTTTCAGCGCGGGCCATTGCTGCCCAGGCGCTGTCGATCTTCGGTGATCACTCCGATGTTATGGCCTGCCGTCAGACCGGCTGGACCATGCTCTGCTCCAACAATGTGCAGGAGGTCATGGACTTTGCCCTGATCGCCCAGGCCACCACCCTCGAATCGCGGGTACCGGTGCTGCATTACTTCGACGGTTTCCGCACTTCCCATGAAGTGCAGAAGGTCGAAGAGCTGTCGATGAACGATATGAAGGCGATGATCGACGATGAGCTGGTTGCCGCACACCGTGGTCGGGCTCTGTCGCCGGATCATCCGGTGCTGCGTGGTACGGCCCAGAACCCCGATGTCTATTTCCACGGTCGTGAGACGGTTAATCCTTATTACGAAAAAGTGTCGGGCATCATGCAGGCCCAGATGGACAAGTTCGCCAAGCTGACCGGTCGTCAGTACAATCTGGTTGACTACGTTGGAGCGCCCGATGCAGAACGGGTCGTCGTTATGCAGGGTTCCGGCTGTGAGGCAATGGAAGAGCTGATCCTGCATCTGGTCGCTCAGGGTGAGAAGGTCGGCATGATCAAGGTTCGGCTGTTCCTGCCGTTCGCGATTGAGCAGTTCTGTCAGGCCATCCCGGCCAGCGTCAAGAAGGTGACCGTTCTCGACCGCACCAAGGAACCGGGCTCCGTCGGTGAGCCGCTTTATCAGTCGGTCCGTACCGCGATCGGCGAGGGTATGGTCGATGGTTTCACCAGCTTCGAGGGTTACCCGTCGATCGTCGGCGGCCGTTACGGTCTCGGTTCGTTCGAGTTTAACGCCGGTATGTGCAAGGCGGTTCTCGACAATATGCTGCAGGACAAGCCGATGAACCACTTTATTGTCGGTTTTGAGGATGATGTCACCGGCAAGAGCCTTAAATTTGACGAGAACTACAAGGTTCCGTTTAACGGCTACGCCGCCATGTTCTACGGTCTCGGTTCTGACGGGACCGTCGGCGCCAACAAAAACTCGATCAAGATCATCGGTGACAGTACCGATAACAAGGTCCAGGCTTACTTTGTTTATGACTCGAAGAAGGCCGGCAGCATGACCACCTCGCACCTGCGTTTCGGTGATCAGGAAATCAAGAACACCTACCTGGTCTCTGAAGATGAAGCCGACTTTGTCGCCTGTCACAACTTCTCCTTCCTGGAGAAGTACGACATGCTCAAAAACGCTAAAAAAGGGGCTACTTTCCTGCTCAACTCGCCTTTTTCCAAGGATGAGATCTGGGCGCACCTGCCGAAATATGTCCAGCAACAGATCCTTGACAAGAAGATGAAATTCTTTGTCATCGATGGTATCGCGTTGGGTGAAAAACTCGGTCTCGGAGCCCGGATCAACGTCATCATGCAGACCGCTTTCTTCAAAATCTCGAATATCATTCCGCTGGAGCAGGCGATCAGCGAGATCAAGGATGCCATCGTCAAGTCCTACAGCAAGGCGGGCGAAAAGGTTGTCAGCATGAACAAGCAGGCCGTGGATGCCGCTCTGGAACATATCGCCGAGGTCACTGTCCCGACAACTGCCGACAGTGCTATCGAGATGCAGATCGGCAAGTGGGACGGCTGCTCCGATACCATCAAAACCACCCTTGGTCCGATTATCGATGGTCTCGGTCATAAACTACCGCTGTCGGCGATGCCGGCCGATGGAACCTTCCCGACGGCAACCGCCCGTGTTGAGAAGCGGAACATCGCCGTCACCGCACCGGTCTGGAAAGAAGATCTTTGTGTGCAGTGCGGTATCTGTTCTTTTGTCTGTCCACATGCTGCCATCCGGATGAAGGTTTACGACCAGGCTGAACTCAAAGCGGCTCCGGAAAGTTTCAAATCGGTTCCGGCCCGCGGCAAGGATCTGGAAGGCAAGCAGTTTACCCTGCAGGTTGCGGTCGAAGACTGTACCGGTTGTGGTGCCTGTGTTTACAACTGTCCGGCCAAGAGCAAAACCGAAGAGGGTGTCAAGGCGATCAACATGGCCGCCCAGCCGCCGCTGCGTGAGAAGGAAGCTGCCAACTTCGAGTTCTTCCTCGGCCTGCCCGATCCTGACGAGTCACTGTTCAACCGTGCCACCGTCAAAGGCAGCCAGTTGCTGCCGCCGATGTTCGAATTCTCCGGGGCCTGTGCCGGTTGTGGTGAGACGCCGTTCGTCAAGCTCTGTTCGCAGCTGTTCGGCGATCGGATGATCGTTGCCAACGCCACCGGTTGTTCGTCGATCTACGGCGGTAACCTGCCGACGACTCCCTGGGCCACCCGTAAGGACGGTCTGGGTCCGGCCTGGAGTAACTCGCTGTTCGAAGACAATGCCGAGTTCGGTTTCGGTATGCGTCTGGCCGTTGACAAAACCACTGAGTACGCCCGTGAGCTGCTGACCCGCAACATCGATTGTGGTTGTAAGGCCTGCGGAGGGACCGCGGATCTGAAGCAGGAGATTCTGGCTTCAGCCCAGGATTCTCAGGAGGAGATCGAAGCACAACGCGGTCGCATTGCTCAGTTGAAGAAGGTCCTTTCGGCCTGTACCCACGAAACTGCCAAGCCGTTGCTGGTCAACATCGACTACCTGGTGGTCAAATCGGTCTGGATCCACGGTGGTGACGGTTGGGCATACGACATCGGTTACGGCGGCCTCGATCATGTCCTCGCTTCCGGTGAAAATGTCAACGTGCTGGTTCTCGACACCGAGGTCTACTCCAATACCGGTGGTCAGGCGTCCAAGGCGACCCCGATCGGCGCGGTTGCCCAGTTCGCCGCCGGCGGTAAGAAAATGCCGAAGAAAGATCTGTCGATGATCGCCATGACTTACGGCAACATTTACGTTGCCCGGGTGGCACTGAGTAGCCCGGCCCAGGTGGTCAAAGCGATGATCGAAGCGGATGCTTACGATGGTCCATCGCTGATCATCGCTTACAGCCACTGTATCGCTCACGGTATCAATATGACCAAAGCGGTCGATAACTGTAAGGAAGCCGTGGCCTGTGGTCACTGGCCGCTGTTCCGCTACGATCCCCGCCTGGTTGCAGAAGGGAAGAATCCGCTGCAGATGGACAGCAAGGAGCCGAGCATCAGCTTCGAGCAGTTCGCCAATAACCAGAACCGTTTCCGGGTACTGAAAAAGGCTAATCCCGAGCATGCTGATGAGTTGATGGCGGCAGCTGCCAAGGATGTGGCAACCCGTTACGACCTGTACAAGAAACTTGCTGAAATGCAGGCCGATTGCGGTAAATAAGCTGATTTAATCCAGCTGACAATAAAGGCTCCCGGCATTGTAACGTGTCGGGAGCCTTTTTAAATTGGAGAAATGATCGAGAAAAGCCAGTGCCCTGTATTTCATAAAATTACGTAAGATTGTGCCGGGATCTGGTGTGCTAGCAAGGCGTGCTTTCAGTTGCATAGCCATAGCTATGTAGCTGTAAAGCGCAACGCAGCTAGCGCGGCAAATAACCAGCAAAATACGAAAGTTTATGGGGTACAGGGTACTTAGTTTTACCTGCCGGTTCAGAACTTCAGAGCCGCTTTTTTTACAGGTGTGCCATGACTGAACTCTTTTCTGTCTTTCTCAACGTCATCCTGCCGGTCTTCAGCATCGTCGTCCTCGGCTATCTGCTCGGTGGCCGCTTGGAGCTGCAGGCGCGCACATTGACCCGGGTCGCTTACTACGTGTTTGTCCCGGCGTTTATCTTTCAGGCGATCAGCGGCTCGCAGGTGCCGCTCGACAGTGCCCTGAAGATGCTCGGTTTCATCATCGCGACACATCTTCTGGCGGCCGCTGTCGCCGGTGGTATCGGTCGGCTGTTGGGCCGCTCCAGAGAAATGATCGCCGCGTTCGTGATGATCGCGGTGTTCGGCAATGTTGGTAATTACGGCCTGGCGTTGATCGGTTTCCGGCTTGGCGAAACTGCGATTGCTCCGGCGACCATCTACTTTGTCGCCATCACCATCACCGCCTTTATCGTCTGTGTCGGTGCTGCCGGATGGGCACGTGGTGGCAGTAAGGGGGCGTTCTGGGGACTGCTTAAAACCCCGGCGTTGTGGGCCACGCCTCCGGCACTACTGGTTTCGGCGGGCGGTATCACTGTGCCGCTGATGCTTTCCCGGATGATCGGCCTGCTGGCCGAGGCGATGATTCCGGTGATGTTGTTCGCGCTCGGCTTACAGTTGCTTGAACAACGCCGGGTGGTTTTTTCGGGCGATGTTCTGCTGGCTTCCGGCATCCGTTTGCTGCTGGTACCGGCGATTGCTTTCGTGGTGGCCATCCCCTTTGCCCTGAGTTCGGTCGAAACGGCTGCCGGAATTTTGCAGGCAGGCATGCCGACGGCGATCCTGGTGGCGATTATCGCCAAAGAGAATGATATTGTCCCCGACTTTGTCACTTCGGTGGTGGTAGTGTCGACCCTGGCCAGTTTGATCACCCTGACTCTGCTGATGGTGATACTTTGACATTTGAATCTGGATGTGTTCGGGAAAAGATTGACTTCCCTGCGGTGCTGTGATAACTCAAGCGCTAACTTTTATTGATGGAGCAGACCATGTTGACAGCAGCGGCAGCACGAGCGTATCGGGCGGCGACCTTTCGTCCTTTGACTGTCCATCACCCTTAAGGGTGAGCTGCACGGGTTTATATGAAACGTACCGAGGCCATGGACAGATAAAGTCCATGGCCTTTGTTATTCCTGAAATGGAGAGGTGGAGAAGATGCGTAATAATATCGTCCACATTGGCGCCGGTGAGCTGACCTATGAGATTCGCGCCATCGTCGAGATCGCTGAAAAACTGAATAAGCTCGGGATCAAGACCAATATGGAGAACATCGGCGACCCGGTCGCCAAAGGGGAAAAAATCCCCGGCTGGCTGAAGAAAATCGTTTCGGATCTGACGATGAAAGATTGCTCCTACAGCTATTGCGCCACCAAAGGGGTGCTCGAAACTCGTGAGTTTCTGGCCGAGCAGACCAATCAGCGCGGCAAGGCGCAGATCACGGCTGAAGACATTATTTTTTTTAATGGGCTGGGGGATGCCATCCAGAAGGTCTACGGTCTGCTGCGGCGTGAATCCCGGGTGCTCGGCCCGTCACCGACCTATTCGACGCACTCCTCGGCAGAAGGGGCGCATGCCGGGCAGAGACCGGTGACCTACAAGCTGAACCCGAATAATCACTGGTATCCCGATATGGACGACCTGCGCCTGTCGGTGAAATACAATCCGGCTATTTCGGGGATTCTGATGATCAACCCGGATAATCCGACCGGTGCCGTTTACCCGGAGCGGATTCTCAAGGAGGTTATTGCGATCTGCAAAGAGTTTGATCTGTTCCTGATCTGCGATGAGATTTATCACAACCTCTGCTACAACGGCACGGCCACCAAGCCGATCTCCGACCTGATCGGTGATCTGCCGGCGATTGCCATGAAGGGAATCAGCAAGGAAGTGCCCTGGCCGGGTGCCCGCTGTGGCTGGATCGAGGTCTATAATGCCGATAAAGATCCGATGTTTGCCCAGTATGTCGAGAGCATCGTCAATTCGAAGATGGTGGAGGTCTGCTCGACCACATTGCCGCAGAAAGCGATCCCACCGATTCTCAGCCATCCTGAATATCCCAAATATCTTGCCGAGCGGCGTAATCGCTACGAGCACTACTCGAATATTGCCTACAA
>JAADGW010000117.1 GCA_013152145.1 Deltaproteobacteria bacterium | reverse complement strand
TGATCCTCCGGCAGCATGATCAGGGTGCCACCCAGAATGATCGCATCTGGAATCTGGGTAAACATAAAACCGCACCCGTCACGCTCACCGGAGACCTTCAGGTTGGCCATAGTCGCCTTGTCGGAGCAGTGCTTGGCGAAGAAATCAGCCTTGCTGGTCATCAGCAGTTGGACGTCATCGCAGTGCAGTTCCTGCCCGAGCAGGGCACCGATCTCTTCGCCGATCTGACTGATAGTGGCGTTGAAGACGACATCTGTCAGTTTTTTGGCATCGGCAAAAGGTGGTTTTGTCGGCGTTGCTGCGGCTGTTTCGGTTGTGTTTTCTGCTGCCGGTTCCGGCGCGGGCGCGGTGGGGGCTTTGGCTGGAGCGGGTTCGTCGGTCGTTGCCGGGGGTGTTTCCGGTATCGTTGAGGCGGCGGTCTCCGCTGCAGCTGTTTCTGCTGTCGCCGCGCTGGGGACTTCTGCAGCAGCGGCAGG
This sequence comes from Deltaproteobacteria bacterium, assembly GCA_013152145.1. GTDB lineage: Bacteria > Desulfobacterota > Desulfuromonadia > Desulfuromonadales > Geopsychrobacteraceae > Malonomonas. Next base: position 13,577 of record JAADGW010000117.1, on the reverse strand, counting down.
TTCCTCAGCCACAACATCCCCGAGTTCAAAAATTTCCGCCGGGACAACCAGTTCGATCGGGCCGAGATCATTCTCTCCGGCGCTCAACTGACAACCGGCAACGTAATAGGTTCCGGGGGGGCAGGGCTCATCGCTGGCCAGGTTAATCTTGGTCGGAACCAGGGTCTCTACGGTTTTTTTGACGAAACGGATGGTTTTGGCGTACTTATCGACAAACGCCTGGGTGAAAATACCGGCGATGATGTTGGCGACTTCACCAAAGGCGTCGTTTAACTCGCCATCCAGTTCGCCACTCTGGATCTGTTCTTCGATCATCTCTTCGGGCAGCATGATCAGCGTGCCGCCGAGCCTGATGGCGGCATCAAGGCGCGTCAACAGGTAGCTCTCACCTTCGCGGTCACCGCTGACCGTGATTCGTGTGAGAGCTGTCTGGGCCCGTTCGAGATCGCTGAAAAGAGTGTCTTTGCTAATGAGTTGAAGCTGAACGTTGCTGCACGTCAGCTCCTGTCCGAGGAGTGCACCGATTTCTGTTGCTAGCTTGTTGATGCCGGTCTTGCAGACGACATCAATAATGGCTCGTTGATCCAAGGTGCCCTCTCACATCTGGCAAGTGTGAACAGGGCTATTTTAGCGAGTATTTAATCTCGACGAAAAAGCGTCCCTGTTCGAGGTCAAACGGGATAATCACCCGATTGCTTCTGGTCGGGGAAGAGACCGTGTAGGACTTCCCTGTAACCGTTGTTGGAATCGATAATTCCAGATTTATATCTTCTGCTGCAAAGGCCTCTTTTACCCCTCCGGCAACCATATTGGCAATTTCACCGAGGGTATCTTTGACATCAGCATCTACTTCCTTGACTTCCATACCGAGCATCTCACCGGTGATCGCCATGCCGATCTTTCCCGGGCAGTGGATTCCCAGCATACTGGAGAAGTCACCGCTCAGGCCGATCATCGCCGAGACGTGACAATCGAGGATCTCTTTCCCTTCGGTCAGTGGTTCAGCCGCGGAGATCTCCATGAAAATCATAGTGCTAAAGATCTCTTCGGTTGATTTGATGATTTTTTTAGCAAAATCCACAACAATCTCTCTCTGTGAGATGGAAAACAGAAAAACTCCGATTGATCGATCAGCCGTTCGGGTCGATCTGTAATTCCACCAGGAAGGTATTGCCGGAAAGCTCAAAAGGAACGGTGATTTCTTCAGCCGTGGCAATACAGTCGATGGAGTATTCATCGCCGTAGATGGCTGTCGGCATCGACAGTTGAATCCCGCTGCCTTTCGGATCGAGGGCGGCTTTGAGACTGCCGCCCAACATGTTCGCCAGTTCACCGATGGCGTCACGGACATCCTCATCGATCTCGGTGACGTCCATGCCGAGAAAAGCGGTTGTTACTTCCAGAGCCGTCTGTTTGGGCAGGTGGATGGCGAGCAACCCCTTGATGCTGCCGGTCAGTCCGATGATCCCTGAAATACTGCCTCTGAGCATCGATTTGTTGCGTTTGTAGGGCTCGCCGGGGGTCACCTCCAGCATGATCATGCTGGAAAAGATCTCCTGGGTTGATTCGGTGATGCGTTGTACGTGGTCCACGAATCTCTCCTTGCTGACTGGGTTGCCCTACAAATCGTAATACAACCCGGCTATCGGTATTAGAGCAGCGCTCCGAGGGTTTCGTTAATCAGGTCGGGGGTGAAGGGTTTTTTGATCGCCCCTTTGGCACCGAAGGATTTGGCCTCGTCGATGATGTCGGCACCGGTTTCGGTCGATATCATCACCACCGGGATATCCTTGATGGCATCATCTTCCGCCTTGGCCTTGAGGAACTCCAGGCCGTTCATGTTCGGCATGTTGATATCGCTCTCAGCACCACGTCGACCGTATTGTCGGCCAGGACCGACAGCGCCTCCTGGCCGTCACCGGCTTCGAGGATTTCATCAAAATCGAGGCCGGCTTGCCGCAGGGCTCGAGAAACAATTTTACGCATGGTGTTGGAATCATCGACGATCAGTACGGTTTTTCCCATTTTACAGCTCCTTTGAGAATAATTTAATAGACTTGATCCGATTGTTCTATTCAGCTGAGTCGCTCAGGGCAACCAGTGATGCCCCGGCGACAAATATCTGCAACGGGGCTTCATCGCTGGTCATCAGTTTCCAGGCGATACTGTCTGCATCGACCTCCGGTAGTTCGCCTTCGCCCCGTTCCGGCAGGCCGATTTTGTAGGTCTGGTTATCCTCCAGCAGCCTGGTCATAAACAGCCCGGTGATCGTGTTCAGCAGCTCGTGCAGGATGTCATCCATTTGTGCCTGGGTGATTTCTTCTGCTTCAAGTGAGAAAACGGTGGTGGTCAGATCCTCGAGCAGCGTCTTCGGCAGCGCCAGTCGGACTTCAGCCTGAACCGGATCCTGAATCACCAGGTAGGCCCAGGTCAACTCTTCCGCCGGGATCTCGTAGCTCTGGTCATAATGCTCGGTCACTTCCATGAAGACCATGTTTTCCAGGGTCTGGCTGACGGCATCTTTCATCGCCTGATAAAGCGGTTTATGTTTGATCATGTCGTACTCCCTGCGACTTGAGAGGTGCTATTCCTTGATGAACTGTTCCAGTGCCGCCAGCATGACCGGCGGGGATACCGGTTTATTAATCACCTGATGGGCCCCCAGTTCCAGAAGCTGTGCTTCTTTGGCCGGGTTGCCGGCGCTGGTGATAACCACGATGGGAAGATCGCAGAGTTTGGGACTCGATTTAACCCACTTGACCAGGGTTTCACCGTCCATGACCGGCATATTCAGATCTGTCAGCAGCAGATCGGTCGGTTTTTCTTTGGCCGCGGCCAGTGCCTCTTTGCCATGTTCGGCTTCGACAATCTCTGCATCGCCGAGACCGATAATTTCCAGGCAGCGTCTGATAAACATCCGGGCGGTTGCTGAGTCGTCCGCGATAATGATCCGTTTCATGTGGTTTCTCTCCCCAAATTATTCAGTGACTCTTCCAGTTTTTCAAATTCCATGTCGACTGTCAGCATCACATTGGCCAGGGTCTTGGGCGATAAGGTTATATAGTCGGTATACTTGGGATCCAGGCGGTATTGCATGCTGTCGGAACCGGTGCCGAAGCCGCCCAGCATGGCAATATTATCCCCCAGGTGGACAGCATAGACCAGCAGCCGGAATTCCTCCGAAGCGTTGCCGGGCTGGTGATGATAGAGGATCACTTCGGCCAGTTCTTCGGGGAGCTGCCACGCTTGAGCCAGCTCGAAACCGGCCAGCGTGTGATCGACGCCGATAATCTTTTCCTCGGCCTCAAGATAGTCAAGACTATCTTGTGAACTGATCAGTTCGATCGCTTCAGGAACTGTCCCCTGCAGGTAATCCGAGATCAGCGATTTACCGATGTCATGCAGCAGCCCGGCGGTAAATGCCAGGTCGGGGCTGACCTCCAATTCGGTCTGAACGACAATTTCGCGAGCGGCGATTGCCGTTCTTAAGTCATGTTTCCACAGGTCCCCGCCGGCGGCTTCGTAGCCGGAGAGTTCCTTTTCAAACAGTTTGCCGGCGCAATCGCCGATCGCGATACTGATGACAATCCGCTCTCCCAGGTAGGAGATGGCCCGGTCGATTGAGGTGATCTCGTTGATCAGGCCGAAAGCCGCAGAGTTGACTATTTTCAGCACCCGGGCGGTGAGGTTGGCGTCGGTTTTTACCAGGTTGACCACATCCAGCAGCTGGTGATCAGAGTTCGAGGTCAGTTGCAGTAACCGACTGGCACTGGCGGAAAGCATCGGCACAGATTTGATGATCTGTTGCAGATTCTCTTTACAGATTTTTGTCCCCATCGATACCCCCTACAGCTGCCAGTTTGGTCGACCCGGAGAGCTGAGCATCACCTGCCCGGACTCGACGGAAATCGAAACTGTGCGGCTGAAATTCTTTCCCAGATCCTCGGCCACGGCACCCATACCGTATGCCCAGAGGATTTTCTTGATTGCCAAGGCGTTGCGTTTGCCGATCTGGAAGGTGTCATTGGTGTCCATGACATTGGCTCCCCCGCAAAGTTTCACGACCATCCCTTTGCCTTTTTTATGACAGCCGAATTTTGTCATTTCGTGTAGCAGGGCCGGGATTGCCGTATCGGCAAAGTAGCCGGGTTTTTCAGCTGCTTTCACTTTGTTGATGGATGAATCGGGCAGGGCAATGTGGGCCATACCGACCGTTCTGGTTTTCGGGTCGAGCAGAATGACTGAAACACAAGACCCCAGGGCGAAGGTTTTGACTTCGTCGCCGGGAGTCTTCGATGCTCCATAGTCACCAACTCCGAGGATGACTTGTCCCATTTATTTCTTCTCCGTGAGAAGGCCCAGCAGTGCGGGGGCAATGTTTTGTAGCGGTACCAGGCGGTCAGCCCCGCCTTTTTCATAAGCGACCTTGGGCATGCCGAAAACGACGGAACTGGCCTCGTCCTGGGCGATACAGCGGGCTCCATGGTTTTTCATCGCCAGCATTCCTTCCGCGCCATCCTGCCCCATGCCGGTCAACATGGCCCCAACGGCGTTGCTGCCGACCTGCTCGGCCACCGAGTGCATCAGCACATCGACCGAAGGACAGTGGCCGCTGGTTTTTTCCGTTCCACCGCAGCGGACCTGGTAAAAGCCACCGCTGCGGACCACCTTCATCTGCATGCCGCCCGGTGCGATGAGAATCAGTCCGGAACGGACGCGGTCTCCATCTTTGGCTTCCTGAACCTGCATCTGGCAGAGTTGGTTCAGGCGATCAGAAAACATTTTAGTGAAACCGGCGGGCATGTGCTGGACGATAACCACCCCCGAGGTGGTTGCGGGGAAGGTTTCGACCACCCGGCGAATCGCCTCCGTGCCGCCGGTCGAGGCGCCGATGGCGATGATTTTGTCGGTCGATTCAGCCAACGCTTTGCTGCCGGCCGCGACCTGCGCCGGCGGGGTGATCCGTTTGCCCTTCCAGTGAGAGACATTGGCGATCGAGGCAATTTTAACCTTGGCGCGCAGTTCCATCAGCATGCCGTTGAGGCCGGCGGCAATATTACTGGTTGGTTTGGCAACGAAATCAATCGCCCCGGCATCGAGGGCATCGATAGTGATCTGCTTGCCCCGCTGGGTCAGGGAACTGACCATGATGGTCGGGATGGGGTACTGGGGCATAAGTTTGCGTAGAAAGGCGACACCATCCATGCGCGGCATTTCGACGTCCAGTGTCAGGACATCCGGTTGCAGTTCAACGATCCGATCCCGGGCGATATAGGGGTCGGAGGCGGTTCCGACCACTTCAATATTCGGGTCCATTGAGAGTCCCTGACTGAGGATGTTCCTCACCAGGGCGGAATCATCAACGACCAGAACACGAACGATTTTTGCCATCAGCTGTTTCCCCTGCGGTACAAGGCCGGTTGAATGTATTGGTAACGAGACTGGCTGCGACCGAGAGTCTCCGAGTGGCCGATAAACAGGTAGCCGCCCGGTTCGGTGCATTGGTGGTAGCGTCCCACCAGGGCATCTCGTGTCGGCTGGTCGAAATAGATCATCACATTTCTACAAAAGATCATCTGAAAGGGTTTTTTAAACGGAAAACGGTTATTCATCAGGTTAAAGCGGCGAAAGGTGCATTCACGTTTGACCTTATCAATAACCGCCATTTCATCCGGGCCGGCGGGAGTAAAGTACTTGCGACGCAGATTTTCCGGCAGCTGCTGGACCCGGTCGGCGCTGTAGACGCCGTTACGGGCAACGGACAAGGCCCGATCGGAGATATCCGTGGCCAGGATGCCGGCATTCCACGAACCGTATTCGCTGCCGAAATATTCCATCATCAGCATCAGCAGGGTGTAGGGTTCCTCCCCGGTCGAACACCCGGCACACCAGATCCGCAGGTCCTTGCGGTTCTCCTGTTTCAGTTTTTCCACCACCGTCGGCAGGGCAATTTCATAAAAATAATCGAAATGATCCTTTTCCCGGTTGAAATAGGTGTGGTTGGTAGAAATCAGATCGACCAGTTCGCTCAGTGCTTTTTCGGTCTTATCTTCGGTCAGATACTGATAATACTGGGCAAAAGTGGACAGGTTCAGGTTGCGCATTAATTTCTGCAACCGCCCGACCAGCAGCGAACGCTTTTGTTCGGTCAGATTGATGCCGAAGCGCTTGTGGATCAGATTACGCAGATCACTGAATTCCCGGTCGGAAATCGCCATCATGCTGTGAGGTTGAGCCGCCGGAGCCCTGAATTGTTGTGTATGTCCGTCCATACAACCGGAACCGTTCCTTAAAGGGTTGAAAAATCAGTACTTGCCGAATTCGTCATCATCCAGCGCGATCTGTGGTGCTGAACGGTCTGTTTTCGTTCCGAGATCTCCCCAGCCGGAAGTGGTGGCTGTTGCTGTTGTCAAGGGAGGTGCCGGTGGCTTACTCGGTTTCGCTGCCGGAGCCTTTGTCGGACGTGGCTTGGCCGGAACTGTTCGTGGAGCGGGCTGGTGCAGCGTATTACCCACAGCCTGGTGAGAGATCTCCGTGGGCAGGGTGAACATGCTCAGCAGTTGACTCAGGTGCCGCGCCTGTCCGGCCAGCTGTCCTGCCGTTGTCGCCGTTTCTTCGGCGAACGCAGAATTCTTCTGACCGACGCTATCGATCTGGGTCAGGCCGGTGTTGATCTGATCGGTACTCTGTGCCTGGTCATTGCTGGCCGTGGCGATTTCACCCATCAGGTCGGTCGCCTTGGTGATGCCTTCGACGATCCCGCTCAAGGCGGTAGCGGTTGTGTCGGCCAATTGGGCTCCGTTGCTCGCCTTGGAGACCGAACCTTCGATCAGTTCGGCGGTTTCCTGTGCCGCGTTGGCGCTTCTGGCGGCCAGATTGCGGACCTCTTCGGCGACCACTGCAAAGCCTTTGCCGTGCTGTCCGGCCCGGGCCGCTTCGACCGCTGCATTAAGCGCCAGCAGGTTGGTCTGAAAGGCAATTTCATCGATCACTTTGATGATCTTGCTGATGTTCTGTCCCGACTCGTTGATTTCGGCCATCGCCTGAACCAGCGTGGTCATCTGTCGGTTGCCCTGTTCCGCCGAATCTTTGGCGGCATGAGCCAGGCCGTTGGCCTGGTTGGCATGTTCGGCGTTCTGTCGGGTTTGTTCGGCCATCTGGCTGACCGAACTGTTGATCTGCTGGATGGCTGCTGCCTGCTGCGTCGCGCCATCGGTCAGCGACTGACTGGTTCCCTCAATACGAGCTGAGCCGCTGTCGATCTGGGCCGCCGTCTGGACCAGCTGGGAGAGGATATTTTTGAGGTTCTGGTGCATCTGGACCAGGGCCAGGCCGAGATCATCATGGTCAGAAGCAACCTTGATTTCCTGAGTCAGATCACCATCGGCAATCTGTCGGGCCAGATTGGCACGCAACTTCATGGCATTGGCTAGTCCCATCAGCGCGGAGCCGAGTTCCTGCATATTATTTTTCGGACCGTAAAGCTCACAGCTGCTGCAGTCTTCGCCCCGCAGTGCCCGCGGACAGTGGATGTCCGCGGAGAAAGATCCGGCCGTTACCCAGCAGACATCTTCCCGTCCGTAGCTGGGACAGTCCGAGACACTGCAGTTTTTTCGCTTGGAACAATCGACCGGTTTGCCACAGTCGACCTGGATGTCGGTTTTTCCTTTGGCCAGGGCGTAAAGTGCTTTACGGATGCTGAGGATCGGGCCGACGATACTGCGGTTGACCAGCCAGACCAGGATGCCGGTGATGCAGATGACGATCAACACCGTGATCAGGGCACTGGAGCGGATGGTGCCGAGAGTCGCTTCAACATCATCCACGTAAAGTCCGGTGCCGACAATCCAGTCCCAGGCAGCGAGGCGCTTGACGTAGGAAATCTTTTCCACCGGCTCGTCAAAACCCGGCTTCGGCCAAAGATAGTTGACAAAGCCGCCGCCCTGTTTACGACTGACATTGACGAACTCGACAAATAATTTTTTTCCGGTCGGGTCGCTGATCCGGGAAAGATCTTTGCCGTCCAGTGCCGGTTTGATCGGGTGCATGAGCATTTTCGGCTGCAGGTCGTTGATCCAGAAATAGCCGCTCTTGCCGTAACGGAGTTTCTCGACCGCGGTCAGTGCCAGCTTTTGGGCTTCACTGCGGCTCAGTTGGCCGCTCTGCTCCATGGCAACGTAGTTCTGCAGCACCGACCAGGCCGTTTCTGTCTGGTGCTGGACCTTGAGCCGTCGTTCGTTGAAACTGCTGTTACGGACCTCTTTATAAAGACCGGCCAGGGTGAGACAGAAGATGACCGTGATGGCCAGTGCCATCAGGATTAACTTGTTGGTCAGGTTCAGGCGGAACAGCTTTTTCAGTTTCATTTGCTCAACTCCAGAGTGCTGCTGCGGGGTTTGCGGTCACCGGGGCAGGTATGGCCTGTTAGGTTTCATCCTGTTCCGCAATAAGCGCCTGCATTTCCTCACTGAACAGCAGCTTGTGGACATCAAGCAGAATCTTGACCGCTTTGCCGATCTTGCCCATTCCCTGAATATACTGACTGCCGGCACTTTTGCCGGTTTTGGGTGGCGGTTCCACGTTGGCGGCCGGAATGTCGGCAACTTCACTCACCTCATCGACCACCAGACCGACCTCAACCTCGTCGATATTGACGACAATGATACAGGTCCGATCATCATATTCACGATCCGGCAGTGCAAACCGGGCGCGGATATCCATCACCGGGATCACCTTGCCGCGCAGGTTGATGACGCCACGGATAAAAGCTGGCATATCGGGAACCTCGGTAATTTTCTGAATCCCGATAATTTCAATAACGTAGAGGATCTCGATGCCGTAATCTTCACCCGCCAGATGAAATGTCAGGTACTTATCCTTCTGTGTGTCTTCGTTATCGAGCATAATATCATCAGCCATAATAGTTCTCCTTCAAACAGGTTGATCTGATTTAGTGTTTGAGATTCATTTTTTTCTTCTCCGCTGATTCGACCAAGCTGCCGACATCGAGAATCAGGCTGACGCCACCATCACCGAGGATGGTACAGCCGGAGACCCCGGCGACATTGCCGATGAACTCTGACAAGCCTTTGATGACGGTTTGCTGCTGACCGACGATCTCATCGACGAACAGGCAGAAGCGGCTGCCCTGATATTCGAGGACAATCAGGATGCCGTCCGGCAGATTGCGCGAAGCCGGTTCTTTTTCAAGGATTTCGTGCAGGCGGATAACCGGGAAGAAATTTTCCCGCACCCGGGCCAGTTCATCCCCCTCGGGAGTGATGGTCATCTGCTCCATGGTCGGTCGGAACGCTTCAAGGATCGACAGGGTCGGCATGATACAGGTCGTCGTGCCGACCCTGACCAGCATGCCGTCGATAATCGCCAACGTCAGAGGAATCCGCAGGGTGATCCGGGTTCCTTGCCCGGGGGTACTGCTGACATCAATCTTACCCTTGATCTTTTCCAGATTCCGTTTGACCACGTCCATGCCGACGCCACGACCGGAGATATCGGTCACCTGGTCAGCGGTGGAAAAGCCGGGCGCAAAGATCAGATTATAGATCGCCTTGTCGCTCATTTCGGAACTGTCACCGTCGACCATCCCTTTGCTGATTGCTTTTTCGAGAATCTTGTCGCGGTCCAGACCGCGGCCATCATCCTCGATTACGACCCAGACTTCACCCTCTTCGTGGCTGGCCGTAAGGTGAACGGTGCCCTTTTCTGTTTTGCCGGTGGCGAGCCGTTCGTCGGGAGGTTCAAGGCCGTGATCGAGGGAGTTGCGCAGCAGGTGAACCAGTGGGTCGGTAATGGTTTCAATGACTGTTTTATCGATTTCGGTCTCTTCACCGACCAGCACCAGGTCGACCTTTTTGCCCGCCTTGACGGAGATATCGTGGACCAGGCGGATCATTCGGCGGAACAGTCCCGAAACCGGAATCATGCGGATCGTCATCGCCATTTCCTGCAGTTCACGAACCAGTTTCGACATGTGCTGTCCGGCCTTATTGAAGCTCTCCAACTCCAGCCCGATCAGGTCGGGATTGTGGATCAGCATGTTCTCGCCGATCACCAGCTCACCGATCAGGTTGATCAAGCTGTCGAGTTTGCTCAGGTCAACCCGGATATCCTGGCGTTTGGCCGGAGTTTTTGTCCGTACCGCCGGTTTAGTCTCCTGTTTGGCTTTTTTCAGGTTTTCCTGCTGTTTCTTCAGTGCATTGTCAACCTGAACCGGTGAGGCCTTACCTTGCTCGACGAGGATTTCGCCGACCGGTTTTTTCTGTGTTTTCACGGCCTGATGGATGGCTTTTTCTGCGACCCCTTCTTCAACCAGAAATTCCCCGAGCAGCGGCGGGACCAGCAGTTGCAACTGCTGGACTCTTTGCTCCAGGTCTTCGATAATCCCTTCCTTGCCATCGGAGATATCGTTGACCGCCTGCTGCAACACATCCAGAGATGCCAGCAACTGATCGGCCGGGTTTTCGACCGCCAGCTGTGAACCTGATTTGACCCGATCGAGGATATTTTCCATCTGGTGGCTGAGCTTTTCCATCTGGACGAAGCCGAAGAAGCCGCAGTTCCCCTTAAAGCTGTGGATCTGGCGAAAAATATCGCCGATCGACTCGGTGTCGCCGGGATTCTCACCCCAGGCCAGCAGGCCCTGTTCGGCGTTTTGCAGCAGTTCATTCCCTTCCTGCACAAAACTGAGACGCATTTCGTCGGTGATTTCCAGCCTTGGCAGCTCTAGCTCAGCTGCCGGTGGCTCGGTTGTCGGAACCGGCTCCACGGTGGCGGGTTCTACTGTGTCGGAGCCTGAAGTCGCTCCGGTCGGCTCTTCAGTGGTCGCTGCCGGTTCTTCGGCATTCACCTGTTTTGCAATCTGGATCGCCTGATGCAGTTTCTCTGCCATTTCATCGGCTGCCGGCCCCATTGAACTGTCGGTGTAGTCGCTGTTGACATTTTCCAGAGCATCCTTGGAAAAGTCGCAGGCATCACAGAGCAGGGTGACATGATCGGGTACCAGTTCGATTTCACCGTTGCGGATCAGGTCGAGCAGATTCTCGGCCGCATGGGCAACCCGGGTGATGTGGTCGAATTCCAGAAATCCGGCACTCCCTTTCATCGAATGAAAGAGGCGGAAGATGGCATTCATGATTTCCGGATCGCTGTTCTGCCCCAGCTCGATGATCTGCGGTTCCAGCTGCTCAATCATGTCCTGGCTTTCGGTAACGAACTCCTGGATGATTTCAATTTGGTCGTTGTCGATGTCCATGCTCATTGCATATCCTCGATTTGTTATTAAGGCCGTCGGTAGCGATTTAAATCGCTGTGTGGACGGCTTACTCTCTTATTTCAGAGAAATTAATTATACAGAGCAAATAAACATATTCAAAGAAAAAAGAAAACTAATAGGCTTTTTTTCTCTCAGATAGCCCCGGTCAGGGTTTTGTCCTGTGGTTTGAGGCATAAAAACCCGCTCCTTCAGATTTTATCTGGGTATTTCGCAACTATTCAGCAACGCGAGGGATGACCTCGCGTTACCCGCTCCAAGGGCCGCACGAACCCATCCATGGGCTTGATGGTTACCACCCGGGTGACAGACACCCTTGAGGCGGGCGCCCCGAGGCCGTCTGGTTGAATCGTTACAATATTTCAAGAATTATTTCGTCCTGTTCCGACGTTTGTCGGAACAGGACATTGTCGGAGGGGGTTGCGCTACGGTTGCTCCACAACCGGATAACGGGAGGACCGTTCACGGAGTTTTCAACACAAAATGTGCCAGCTGATTCTTTAACTCCGCGGCCTGCCCGGAAAGTTCTTCGCTAGTGGCAGCACTCTCCTCGGCGTTGGCGGTGCTCTGCTGAATCACCTGGTCGATCTGTTGCAGGCCGATATTGACCTGAGCCACACCGCCGGCCTGTTCTTTAGTGGCTGCTGCTATTTCAGCAACCAGGTCGGTGACCTTGCCGATCGCTTCGACAATTTCATCCAGAGAGTCTGCAGTGCGTTCGGCGATCCGGGTGCCGTTGTTGGCTTTTTCCACCGAACCTTCGATCAGTTCGGCCGTTTCCCGGGCGGCCTTGGCGCTTCTCGCCGCCAGATTGCGGACCTCTTCAGCGACTACCGCAAAGCCCTTGCCGTGCTGCCCGGCACGGGCGGCTTCAACTGCGGCGTTGAGCGCCAGCAGGTTGGTCTGGAAGGCGATCTCATCGATGACTTTGATGATTTTACCGATATTCTGGCCGGCTTCGTTGATCTCGCCCATCGCCCCGACCATTTCCGCCATTCGACTGCTGCCGGTATTCGCGGCCTCGCGGGCCGAGCCGGCCAACTGGCTCGCTTGACTTGCATTATCGGCACTCTGATTGGTCTGCTCACTGATAATACTCATCGAGCTGCTGATCTCCTCGAGTGAAGCGGCCGATTCAGTGGCTCCTTGCGAGAGGGATTGGGCTGAATCGCTGACTTGAATACTGCCCGAGGCGATTTGATCGCTGGCAATAAGGGTTCGTGCCATGATCTGGTTGAGATCGGTTCCTAGCTGTTCCAAGCTGCCGCGGACCAGGTCCCGTTCATCTTTCGGTTGAATCTCAAAGGTCAGGTCGCCGCTGGCCAGTTTCTGCAAAGACGCAACAATTTCGTTCTGCAGGCTGTTGGCAAAGCGATCCATCGTGGTTGCCATCTGGCCGATTTCATCCCGCCGTTTCATCTCCAAGCGGGTATCGAGATGGCCGTTTTCCAGTTCCTCAATCATTGAGACGGTTTTACGCATCGGTACCGTGAGCGAGCGGGAGATCAGAAACGCAATAATGCTGCCGGCCAGTAAGGCGATAATCCCGATGATGCTGATTCCGGTGCGGGTGCTGGCGGCAGCAGAAAGCATCTGCTGGTCCGACATGATGTTGTCCGATGCGATCTGGATCATCTGTCGCAGCAGTTTTTGCACCTCCTTCAGCTTCACCTGGGTTTCATTGATAAATATCTGCTGCGCCTGCATTTTACCTTTCATGATCGCAGAGATATTCTTCTGTTCTCCCTGGGGGCCGAAAATGGCTTTAATTTTTTTTGCCGAAGCATGGAGTTTCAGATGTGGTTCTTCGATAGCCTGTAAAACACCGCGGATTTCCGGGAGCAGGGCCTCTGTCCGTTTACGCCCTTCTCCGTAATACCATTTACCGAAGGCACATTGTGTATGATCCAGTTGTACGTCCAGGGTTGTTGCCTTATTGTCGTTGAGGAAGATGGCGATCTGTTCGGTCCAGTTGAGGTGATCGATTTCAAGTTGCAACAGGTCAGCGTGCAGCTTGTTCCCCAGTGCTACCCGCTGACCATCGTTGACCGTGGTTGACAGTCCGTAAATCCCCCAGATCAGAGTGATCAGAAGCAGGCAGAGAATGGTGCCCGAGAGCAACATCATTTTTTTACCGATTTTCAGATTATCAAACATTTGCTGCACGCCCTTTCAGACAGAATCAGGAAGATTTGGGTGTGTTAATAAAACGATAATCAGGAATATCATATAATTGGTGCCCTGGCAATATTTATGTGAACTGTTTTTAACCGGAAGATCGATCTAC
>JAADGW010000007.1 GCA_013152145.1 Deltaproteobacteria bacterium | reverse complement strand
TCATTTTACTCAATACCGGCGAGCAGGCGTTCCATTCCGAAAATCGCCTGCTGACGACAGTGGCTTACCGCGTGGCGGGAAAAACCAGCTACGCCATCGAGGGCTCAATCTTTGTCGCCGGTGCGGCGATCCAATGGATTCGCGACGAGCTGAAACTGATCAAATCGGCCAACGAGGTTGAGGCCATCGCAGAAAGCCTGCCATCGAACCATGGCGTTTATCTGGTGCCAGCCTTTACCGGCCTCGGCGCACCGCACTGGGACCCGCACGCCCGCGGCGCTATTTTCGGCCTGACCCGCGATACCGGGGTGGCCGAAATAGTCCGCGCAACCCTGGAATCGGTCGCCTATCAGACTTACGATTTAATGGCGGCGATGCAGCGGGACAGCGGGACCGGTCCGAAAACCCTGCGCGTCGACGGCGGCATGGTCGCCAACAACTGGTTTCTGCAGTTTCTGGCCGACCTCCTCAACGTCACCGTTGAGCGCCCGCAGGTGACCGAAACCACCGCCCTGGGTGCAGCCTACCTGGCAGGGATTCAGGTTGGTCTGTTCGCCTCGCTGCAGGATATCCGCAAGCATTGGCAACGGGATGTCGTTTTCACCCCGAAAATGGACTCTGAAGTGCGCAAACAGTTGCTGCTGGGCTGGCAGAAAGCCGTCTCCAGAGTTCTGGAAACGGCAACTTGACAAACCGCAGCAGGGCTACCCGAAACGTAACTATTCAGCAACGAGGTGGATGTCGAGAAAAGAAGAAACGGAAGGTCACGGTTGCAACTCTGTTTACGGCGAGACCTCGTCGGATGAGACCTCCCGCCGCTACCGTGCTCACCGGTGTGGAGCGCGGTAACGGCGGGAGAAGTGGCAGAAGTGAACAGCCCGGTTTACGGACAGCTCCAGTGCAAAGGGTCTTAACGCCGGTTCCCCATGATCCGCAGCAGCATCAGGAACAGGTTGATAAAATCGAGATAAAGCCGTAGCGCACCAAGGATAGCGGCCTTGTGTCGGTCCTGCTCGTTGGCAAATCCGGCCTGACCGATCTGCTTGATTTTCTGGGTGTCATACGCCGTCAGGCCGACAAAAATAAACACGCCGACATAACTGATGATCCAGTAGATCATTGCGTTGTTCAGAAACATATTCACCACCGAGGCGATGATAATTCCCACCAACCCCATGAACAGGAAGCTGCCGAAGCCGGTCAGGTCACGCTTGGTCACATAACCATAAATGCTCATAGCGGCAAAGGTCCCGGACGTCACCAGAAAGGTACTGGCGATGGAGCTGCTGGTGTAGATCAGAAAAATTGCGGCAAATGTCACGCCGTTGAGCGCCGAATAACCGAGAAACAAGAGCGTTGCGGTCGTGGCACGGATACGATTGATCGCGGCGGACATGGCGATCACCAGGCCCAGTTCGGCAAAAATCAGACCGTAAAAGACCAGCCGGTTACCGAAGATCAGCTGCTGCGCCGAGGGGCTGGACAGCATCAGAGCGGAGGCCAGGGCGGTGGTCGCGAGGCCGGCGGTCATCCAGAGATAGACTTTCTGAAAAAAGGTGTTGGTAACGGAAATAGCCCTGCTGTCAGTATATGTTTCGTTTGGATTGAACATTGCTGTATCCCCTGTTCTTTAATTTGTAAAGTTTCCCGGTAACTACCGACATCAGTGTAGCATATCCTGGCAAGACGACGATAATTTCATGCGTTCTTCCCTCTTTATAATAACGGATCTGTGACCCAAAAGAAGGTTTCTAAAAAAAGACTGAAACCTGAAGTCGTTAGCCACCAAGTCACCAAGGCACAAAGAAAATCAAAGCCCTTGGGGATAGGTTTCTTGGTGCCTTGGTGGCAATCAGCCTTTATTTGGGTCACAGATCCGTTCAATAAGAGATAGCTAAGGGAGTTTTCCACATCCCCGTTATCTCAAAAGACCACACGACTATTCTGTTGCAACATAGGTCGGCAACTGTTCGGCGTTAACCATCCCCTCCAGAGCCTCAGGCAGACCGGCGGCGGCCTTTCCGACCGGGAAGGCGGCGACCGGCTCCAATTTCCAGATATTTTCGTTGTAGTCCCGTATGGTCCGGTCGGTGGAGAACTTGCCGCTGGCTGCGGTGTTAAGGATACTTTTGCGCGTCCAGTTCTGCTGATCCTGATAAAGTCGGGCGGCCTGCTCCTGTACCGCCACGTAACTGGTAAAATCAGCCGCCACCAGCCAAGGGTCGTGCGGATTGTATAGTGCCTCGATAAGCGACGTAAAAATCCCCTGTTCAAACTGATTGAAATGCCCGCTCTGCAACAGCTGCAGGACCCGCGTAAGATTCGGGTCAGCCGCGATGATCGCCTGCGGATTATAGTTCTTGCGCTGCGCTTCCACCTCGGCGGCGGTCAACCCGAAGAGGAAGAAGTTCTCTGCTCCGACCTCTTCGCGAATCTCGATATTGGCCCCGTCAAGGGTACCGATGGTTAAAGCACCGTTCATCATGAACTTCATATTACCGGTTCCTGAGGCTTCCTTGCCGGCAGTAGAAATCTGTTCTGACAGATCAGTCCCGGGACAGATCACTTCCATCGCCGAAACCCGGTAGTTGGGGAAAAAGGCGACTTTAAGCAGATCACCGACGGCGGGATCGTTATTGACCACCGCGGCGACGTTGTTGATCAGCTTGATGATCAGCTTGGCCATGGCGTAACCGGGGGCCGCTTTACCGCCGATCAACACGCAGCGTGGCGTCCAGCCGGCGGTATCACCCCGCTTGATCCGGTCGTAAAGATGGATGACATGCAGAATGTTCAGCAGTTGCCGCTTGTACTCATGAATCCTCTTGACCTGGACATCAAACAGCACCGCCGGGTTGAACTCGACACCGCAATCGACCTGAATCAGTTCAGCCAGACGCTGCTTGTTGGCAAGTTTGACCTGTTGCCAGCGCTGCATAAAAACCTGATCAGTGGCCAGCTGCCGCAGCTGAGCCAACTGGTCCAGATCGGTGACCCAGCCATCGCCGATACTGTCACTGATCAGACGGCTCAAACCCTGGTTACACCAGGCCAGCCAGCGGCGCTGAGTGACCCCGTTGGTTTTATTGTTGAACTTTTCCGGCCAGAGCTCATAAAAATCGCGAAACAATCCTTCCTGCAACAATCGGGAATGCAGTTCAGCGACACCGTTGACCGAGAAACTGCCGACAATCGCCAGAAACGCCATACGCACCTGTGGCTCGGATCCTTCCTGGATGATCGACATGCGTCGCTGACGTTCGCTGTCACCGGGCCAGCGGGCGGCGACCTCTTTGAGAAAACGGGCGTTGATCTCGTAGATAATATCAAGCAACCGCGGCAGCAGCTGTTCAAACAGCCGTACCGGCCACTTCTCCAACGCTTCCGGCAACAACGTGTGATTGGTATAAGCCATGGTGTTGCAGGTGATTTCCCAGGCCTCATCCCAGCCGAGCTTATGCTCATCGAGCAACAGCCGCATCAGTTCGGCGACCGCGCAGCTGGGGTGGGTGTCGTTAAGTTGAAAACTGTTCTTTTCGGCGAACCCGCTCAAATCATGCCCTTTGATGGTGACCCAGCGATCGAGCACGTCCTGCAGGCTGGCCGAAGCCAGAAAATACTGCTGCCGCAGACGCAGGTCTTTGCCGTTTTCGCTGGCATCGTTGGGATAGAGCACCATGGTGATTTTTTCTGCCTCGTTTTTTGCCTCGACCGCCCCCGGATAGTCTCCGGAATTGAATTCTCTAAGGTCGAACTCAGCTGTCGCGGCAGCTTTCCACAAACGCAGGGTATTGACGGTGCCGTTCTGATAACCGGGGATCGGCACATCGTAGGGCCGCGCCAGCACATCATGGGTGTCGACCCAGCGGCAGCGGAGAGTGCCGTCGTGATCAGCGTAAAATTCGCTGCGCCCACCGAACTTGATCCGTTGCGTGTATTCCGGCCGATCTATTTCCCAGCGGTTGTCCATACCCAGCCAGTGATCCGCATCCTCCACCTGGTAACCATCCTGGATGCGCTGGCGGAACATGCCGTATTCGTAGCGTATCCCGTAGCCCAGCACCGGCAATTGCAAGGTGGCGCAGCTATCGAGAAAACAGGCCGCCAATCGCCCGAGACCGCCATTCCCCAGCCCGGCGTCATGCTCGGCATCGACCAGCTCTTCAAAATCGAGGCAGACCCGGTTCATCGCCGCAGCCACTTCATCAGCCACCCCCAGGTTGAGGATCGAGTTACCGAGCGCCCGGCCCATCAGAAATTCCAACGAGAGGTAATAGGTCCGCTTGCAGTCGCTTTCTTCATAGGCGTAACGGGTTTTTTTCCAGCGTTCCATCAAGCGGTCGCGCACCACCAGCGCCAGCGCCTCGTAGGCATAATGCAGCAAGTTGCAGTTTTTATCGCGGCCGAGATGGTTGGTATAATAATGCCGGAAAGCCCGCGCCAGGGTGGTGCTATCCAAGCCCAGCGGTGGGATATCGGTCAATTCGGGGCAAAGGTTGCTTTTGACAAAGCGCCTGGTGTTCATCAGTTTAAGTCTCTCTTTAACGTCGGGAGCCGCAAAACCTGTGAATTTTTTCGACTAATCGCGGTCTGCGGACAATCGGCAGGTGGGTAACTCAAGGATTCCCTTCGGTTTGCAGAACAAAAAGCAGCCCAGTGTTGCTGCCATAAAAAACATATCCTTGCTACCCCATTTCTCCCATTGAAGTCAATGCAGGAGATTCTCTCATCACATCCCTACGCCATCGATCACCGCCGCGCAGTGACGACAGCAGCCGTTTGAGATGAGGTTTTTCCGGATCGAAAAACCGTAACGCTCGATCAGCAGCTCACCGCAGGCATAACAGTAGCTGTTCTCCCCGCCCTCTCCGGGGATGTTCCCTTCGTAGACATAACGCAGCCCGGCGTCTTTGCCGATCTGGCGGGCACGACGCAGAATTTTCGCCGACGTGTGAGGTGCATCGAGCAGTTTATGGGTGGGATAAAAAGCGCTCACATGCCAGGGGATTTCGCTACCGACCGAGGCGATGAATTCGGCGATCCCCCGCAGATCGGCCTCGTCATCATTGTAGCCGGGAATAATCAACGTCGTCACCTCCAGCCAGATTCCCAGTTTTTTGTGAAGGCGGATCGTATCGAGCACCGGCTGCAGTTTTGCCCCGCAGATTTTACGATAAAACTCATCATTAAAGGCCTTCAGGTCGATATTGGCCGCATCCAGATAGGGAGAGATACCGGCAAGCGCCTCGGCACTGATATAACCGTTACTGACAAAGACATTCTTGATCCCGGCCCCGGTTGCCAGTTTTGCCGTATCGTACGCATATTCGAAGAAAACCGTCGGCTCGGTATAGGTATAGGAGATTGAAGCACAACCGGCCGCCCTGGCCTGCGCAACCACCGCTTCGGGCGGCAGGCCCTTACCGGGGATGTCCCCGGGATGGGCCTGCGGATACTGCGCAATCTGCCAGTTCTGACAATGACGGCAGGTAAAATTACAGCCGACCGTGGCGATGGAGAAGGAGGTCGAACCCGGCTGCAGATGGAACAGCGGCTTCTTTTCGATCGGATCAATTCCAGCCGAAACCGCCCGTCCGTAAACCAGCGAATAGAGTTTCCCGGCACGATTTTCCCGCACCCCGCAGAGCCCGCGGCGGCCGTCGTCAATCCGGCAAAAATGCTGGCAGAGTCGGCAACGAACCCGATTGCTGTCAAGAGGTGTATAGAACATCGCTTCAGACATGGTTGGCTCCTGCAGGGACGAGAGCAGAAATCTGAAGATAGCGGGAGCCCCCAAAAGCCCGCTTTCTCCACCGGCTTTTCATTATAACGACGTACCGAACCGGTCGCAAATCCCGTGAAAGAAAACTGGAAAGATGGCCGTCAGGAACGATCTCCTTCTGCACCCGATAATTGTCAATTGAATTTCCAGCAACGTTATAATATAACATTCGAAAAATTAAGCCGCCCAGAAGAAGATTCTTAAAATCCGGCGGTCGGACATGAGCCCAGTTGAAAACGCATTTCAATTTCCCCTTGACGTAGACTTGCCGGGTCTGTATTTTTTTGAAAAGTATTTTCAATTTCACTTTGCTGTCCCAGCAAGATCTCTTGTCGATACCACAGACGGCACCCCGTAACAAAAACAGTCAAAGGGAGGTAACGGAATGTACAAACTCAGCCTGCGGCAGATGCAAAAAAACCAAAGCGGCGTCATTGAAGCGGTCCGAGCTTCTGGCGAAATGGGCAAAAGAATCCGCGACATGGGCCTGGTACCCGGCACCACAATCAAGATCCAGGGCCGAGCCCCCCTGTACGATCCTGTGGCGATCAGAATTATGGGCTTTACCCTGACCATGCGCAACAATGAAGCTGACTATATTGACGTAAGAGTGGAGGAGCAACCATGAGCACAATGGTAGCGTTGGCGGGAAATCCGAATTCCGGCAAGACCACTCTGTTCAACACCCTGACCGGTGCGCGCCAGCATGTCGGCAACTATCCCGGCGTCACCGTTGAAAGAAAAGAGGGTCGTTATATTGAGAACGGCCTGACACTGACATTGATCGACCTGCCGGGCATGTATTCCTTAACCGCTTATTCGATGGAGGAACTGGTTGCCAGAGATTTTCTGGTGCAGGAAAAACCACAGGCTGTGGTCAACATCGTGGACGCCGCCAATCTGGAGCGCAACCTCTACCTGAGCATCCAGTTCATGGAACTGGGCATGCCGATCTGTATCGCCCTGAACATGGTTGATGCCGCCCAAAAACACGGCATCGAGATCGACAGTGAAAAGCTATCCAAACTGCTGAACGTACCGGTCGTACCGACGGTGGCCAGAAACGGCAGAGGAAAAACCGAACTGATGGCGGCAGCGAAACGAATGATCGTTGCCAATAAGCCGACAGTTCCGCTCATCATCTCTTACGGGGAGGATATTGACCAGGCCATCGCCGACATGGAAGCTGAGATCGCTGTCAGTTCCGCAACCTTCCATTACCCACATCGCTGGCTGGCGATAAAATTTCTGGAAACTGACCCGCAGATTCTGGAACATTGCGAGGGGCAGGACCCCGCGCTGTTCGCCAGACTGGACAGTATTGCAAAGCGGGTGACACGACACATCGCCGACACGTTGGCGACCTATCCCGAAGCCGTCATCGCCGACCACCGTTATGGCTACATCAGGTCGATTATCAAGCAGGGAGTCGTTGTCCATCATCAGGAGCTGGATCAGAACCGGCTGTTCATCACCGACCGCATCGACAGTATCGTCACCAACCGTTTCGTCGGTCCGCTGATCATGATCGCCGTCATCATGGCCCTGTACCAATTCACCTTCACTTACAGCAAGGTGCCGATGGCCTGGGTGGAAAATCTGTTCGACGGGCTGAGCGGTTTCGCTGATAGCGCCCTTTCCGACGGAATGCTGAAATCGCTGATCATTTCCGGGGTCATCGACGGAGTCGGCGGAGTGATGGGCTTTGTCCCCTTGATCGTTTTCATGTTTTTGGGCATCTCCGTACTCGAAGACACCGGATATCTCGCGCGGGTCGCCTTCATGTTCGACCGGGTGTTCCGCAGTTTCGGCCTGCACGGCAGTTCGGTCATGCCCTTCATCGTCTCCGGCGGCATCGCCGGCGGTTGCGCCGTTCCGGGTGTCATGGCCGCCCGCACCCTCAAGTCGCGCCGCGAACGCCTGGCGACCCTGCTGACTGCACCGTTCATGAACTGCGGCGCCAAACTGCCGGTCTTCGCCCTGCTGGTGGCGGCCTTCTTTGCAGAAAATGAGGCCCGGGTCATGCTTATTATCACCATGGTCTCCTGGGGCGGTGCCTTGCTGTCCGCCAAACTGTTGCGCTCCACCGTCATCAAAGGAGAATCGACCCCCTTCATTATGGAACTGCCGCCCTACCGCCTGCCGACCTTCCGCGGTCTGCTGATGCATACCTGGGAGCGGACCCGGCAATACGTCAAAAAAGCCGGCACGGTCATTCTCGGCATCTCCATCATTTTGTGGGCATTGATGACCTTTCCCGGCCTGCCGGAAACGCAGCAGCAGATGTTTGAACAACAACGTGAAACCGTGATGACCGCCGCACCCCGGGGTCTGAAAGAGCAACTCGGCGCCATCGATAGCCAGGAAGCTGAAGCGGCCCTCAAATACTCCATTGCCGGCAAAATCGGCACCGCTATGGAAAGCGTAAGCCAACTGGCCGGCTTTGACTGGCGTACCAACATTGCCCTGGTCGGTGGTTTCGCCGCCAAAGAAGTGGTGGTTTCAACCCTCGGCACCGCCTACTCGCTGGGCAAGGTCGATCCGGAAGAGACAGCATCCCTGGCAGAAACCCTGGCCAATGACCCGGCCTGGAACCCTGTGGTCGCCCTGAGTCTGATGATATTCACCATATTCTATGCCCCCTGCTTCGTCACGGTGGTCTGCATTGCCCGCGAAGCCGGTTCGTGGAAATGGGGGGCCTTTTCCATCATCTTTAATACCGCCCTCGCTTTCGGGCTTTCTGTTCTGGTCTACCAGATCGGTTCGACCGGGATTTTTGGAGTATAACGGCATGGAAACCTTATTGGTTACCGCGATTGTCCTGACAGCATTGGTCTGCGTTGTTCGTCGGGCGATCAAAAAATTCCGCACACCAGATAAATATTGCTGCAACGGTAATTGCAGCGCATGCAATCAAACTGTGAAATAAAAGAAGGGAGTAACACTATGGTAAAGCTTGGAAAAGTTCTGTCGTTCATGTTGGCTTCGGTCCTGTGTTTAACACTTTCTGCACTGGCTCTGCCGGCAGAGGCTGCGGACGAAAGCAGCCCGGCCGCCAACGGCAATCGGCTCGAAGAATCCACGGACAGCCGCTACGGTTGGCTCGATCACGTCAATCTGCACGGCTTGATCGAGGTTGAAGCCAGTTATGTCAATGTCGATTCAGCCCCCCCTGGCACTGACAGCACCGACAGCGACCTGACGCTCGCCACGGTAGCACTCGGTATCGATGTCGACATTGTCAAACACGTTTCCGGACATGTGCTGTTTTTGTGGGAAGGCGATGACAGCGAACCGCTGGAGGTTGACGAAGCCGGCATCTACCTCGACGGCGAAGATATCATTCCCCTGTATCTCGAAGCCGGCAAGCTCTATCTGCCGTTCGGCAACTTTGCAAGTCATTTTATCAGCGATCCGCTGACCCACGAGCTGGGAGAAACCCGTGAATCAGCAGTAATCGCCGGATATACCAACGAGACACTGGACCTGTCCTTCGGCGTTTTCAACGGTGATATCGATGAGCGCGGTGATAATAATCGTATCGACAACTTTGTAGCCAGCGGGGTATTCAGCTTGCCGGAAGAAACCGTCCCCGGCCTAGAGCTGGTGGCCGGTATTTCCTGGATCTCCGACCTCGCCGACAGCAATGTGCTGCAGGATGAAATTGCCGTCAGCGCCATCAATAATAAGATTGACGGTATCAGTGCCTTTGTCAGCGTTGCCCTGTGGGAACGCGGATCCCTGATCGCTGAATATCTCAGCGCACTGGACACGTTTGAAGCCGGCGAGTTGAGCTTCGATGACGGCAAAAGACTGCGGCCCGAAACCTGGAACTTCGAGGCCGGTTATGCTCTGACCGATGCTCTGGAAATTGCCCTGCGCTACGAAGGCGGAAAAGACCTGGGGGACCTGCTCCCCGACCGTCAATACGGTATCGTCGCCAGTTACTGCCTGTTCGAAAACACCGTCCTTTCTATCGAATATCTGCATGGTGAATTTGCCAATAACGATGAACAGGATCTGCTCACTGCACAATTTGCTTTCGAATTCTAACCACGCAGGATCGGGAACGTACTCGGGTCATCGGGGAAGCTTGTTCTTCCCCGATGACGACTCATCCTCCGTGAAAAAACCACCATCTCCCGCCACCGGCCTGCGTTAATGCGCCTGCGCCCAGTTCTCCCCGACACCGATATCAACCTTCAGCGGCAGATCGAGCGACACGGCATTCTCCATTTCGGTTCGCACCAGTTCGCGGACCTGTTCCAGCTCAGCCGGGGGGACCTCAAAGACCAGTTCGTCATGGACCTGCAGCAGCATCTGTGCCTGCAACTTTGCTTCGCGCAGGCGGCGCTCGATATTGACCATCGCCACCTTGATGATGTCGGCGGCGCTGCCCTGAATCGGGTAGTTGATGGCGTTGCGCTCGGCGTAGCTGCGGACCGCACCGTTCTTGCTGTTAATTTCGGGGATCGCGCAGCGGCGGCCCAGAATGGTGGTGACATACTGATGCTCGCGGGCTTCCGCTTTTTTCGCTTCGAGGTATTCAAGCACCGCCGGGTAGCGTTCAAAGTAACTGTCGATAAACTGCTGTGCCTCCTTGCGGCTGACACCCAGATCCTTGGCCAGGCTGAAAGCGCCCATACCGTAAAGTACACCGAAGTTGATGGTTTTGGCCCGGCGGCGCATTTCGTCACTGACCATTTCGGGGAAGACGCCGAACAGCTCGCTGGCGGTCCGCCGGTGGATATCTTCACCGGCGGCAAAACTCTCCTTCAACGCCGGGACATCCGCCATATGCGCCATCACCCGCAGCTCGACCTGCGAGTAGTCGGCCGAAAGCAGCATCCAGCCCGCTTCCGGGAGAAAAGCCTCGCGGATCCGTCGTCCCTCGGCGGTACGGATCGGGATGTTCTGCAGGTTCGGATCGCTGGAAGAGAGCCGTCCGGTGGCGGTGACCGCCTGGTTGAAACTGGTGTGAATCCGCCCGCTGGCCGGGTTGATCAGTTTCGGCAGCGCGTCGGTGTAGGTATTTTTCAGCTTGCTGACCGAGCGATAATCGAGAATTTTTGCGGCGATCTCGTGCTGCTCGGCCAGATCGGTCAGCACCCCGACGTTGGTCGACCAACCGGTTTTGGTCTTCTTTCCCTTCGGCAGGCCGAGCTTCTCGAAGAGGATTTCCCCCAGTTGTTTGGGCGAATTGATATTGAAGGGACTGCCGGCCAGCTGATGAATCTCCCCTTCCAGGGCGGTCAACTTTCCGGCCAGCTCGCCGGAAAGTTGACCGAGAAAATCGGCATCGATGCGGATTCCCCGCCATTCCATGCGCGTCAGTACATCGACCAGCGGCATCTCCACCTCGTACAGCAGTTTTTCCGGCAGACCGGCGGGCAGTTCCGGTAGCAGCTTCTCCGCCAGTTGCCAGGTGATATCGGCATCCTCGGCCGCATAAACGGTCGCCTTTTCCACCTCAACTTCGCTGAAGCAGATCTGCTTTTTGCCGCTGCCGGTCATTTCCGTATAGGGAATCATCCGATGACCGAGATGCTCGGCAGCCAGGGCATCGAGACCGTGCGACTTGGCTTCCGGGTGGGTCACATAAGAGAGAATCATGGTATCGAGCACGATTCCGGCCAGTTCGATCCCGGCGTTGCGCAGCACCAGAGCATCGTATTTGATATTCTGGCCGATTTTCTCAAACTGCGGATCTTCCAGCAGCGGACGCAACTTTTCCAGCACCAGCGGTTTCGGCAGCTGCTCGGGAGCGCCCAGATACCTGTGACCGACCGGCAGATACCAGCCATGCCCCGCTTCGATGGCAAAAGAGAGGCCGACCAGCTCGGCCTGCACCGCCACCAGGCTGGTGGTTTCGGTGTCGATGGCAAACCGGCCGGCGCTCCTGAGCTTTTCGAGCAGCGCGTCCAGTTCACTCTCGGTCAGCACGGTATGGTAATTTTCACCGCTGCTGCGCTGCATCGGTATGGCGGAATACTCCTGCAGCAG
>JAADGW010000121.1:4205-5452 GCA_013152145.1 Deltaproteobacteria bacterium | reverse complement strand
CTGGCTGCCGCCCGGGTTGGTGGGATTCACGCCAACAACAGCTACCCGGCCGAGTTCATCTACCAGAACCTGATGATCGAGGCCAATGTTATCCATGCGGCCCATCAGCAGGCGGTGCAGAAGCTGCTGTTTCTCGGCTCCTCCTGTATCTACCCGCGGCTGGCCGCACAGCCGATGGTGGAGGAAGCCCTGCTGTCCGGCCCTCTGGAGCCGACCAATGAACCTTACGCTATCGCCAAGATTGCCGGAATCAAACTTTGTGAAAGCTATAACCGGCAGTATGGCTGCGATTTCCGCAGCGTCATGCCGACCAACCTGTATGGTCCGCAGGATAATTTTCATCCCGAAAACAGTCATGTGATCCCAGCCCTGCTACGGCGTTTCCATCAGGCGGTCAACAGCGACGCGCAAGAGATTGTCATCTGGGGCAGTGGGACGCCGCTGCGGGAATTTCTGCATGTTGACGATATGGCCGCCGCCTGTGTTTTCGTAATGCAGCTCGATTCCGCCAGCTACCGGCAGCAGACAACGCCGCGGCGCTCGCATCTCAACGTTGGCTCCGGGGTCGATTGCTCCATTCGGACACTGGCGGAAACCATCGCCGGGGTGACCGGTTTCCGCGGCACCCTGAGGTTTGATGACAGCAAACCGGACGGGGCACCCCGCAAGCTGCTGGACGTGTCACGCCTGGCGGCGTTGGGCTGGAAGGCGGAAATCGGCCTGGAAGAGGGCCTGCGCGATACCTACCGCTGGTTTCGTGAACATCAGCAGGATTGTCGCTGCTGAGTTGCGACAAGAGGAGAGTTTAAAATGGCTGTCAATATTGACTCATCCCTGGCCGAACATCTGGCGACCCTTCAGCTTGTCCGTGACCGGTTGCAACCGGCGATCAGGGCATTTGCCGAGCGGCTGGCGGCGGTTCTGGCCGGCGGCGGAAAGCTTCTGATCTGCGGTAATGGCGGTTCTGCGGCCGATGCCCAGCATTTTGCCGCAGAGCTGGTCGGACGTTTCGAAAAAGAACGTCCGGGGCTGGCGGCGATTGCCCTGACGACCGACAGTTCGAACCTGACGGCAATCGGTAATGACTACGGTTTTGCGCAGATCTTCTCCCGCCAGGTTGCGGCGCTGGCAACTCCGGCCGACCTGCTGATCGGCATATCCACCAGCGGCAACTCGGAAAATATCCTGCGGGCGATCCAACAGGCACAACAGCTGGGCTGTACCACTGGTAGTTTAACCGGCCGGGA
>JAADGW010000121.1:2420-4099 GCA_013152145.1 Deltaproteobacteria bacterium | reverse complement strand
TGATCGAGGCCGATCTGAACAGCGGGGAATGTCAGCGATGAAGAAGAGCTACAGGCCGATTTCACTGGCCGGGATCCATACCTACTCGATTAAAACCCGTAACAACAAAGTGAACGTGGCGGAACATTTTGCCGCAAGGCCGCAGGCTGACAGCTCCTTCAGCGACTTTTTCTCCGGTCTGCCCAACCTGCTCGGTGCCGAATCGTTACACGGTGTCGTCGCGGCGGTGGTCAATGCCCACCGCCGCGGGCGACCGGTGGTGCTGGCGATGGGGGGGCATGTGATTAAATGCGGCTTGCAGCCGGTATTGAAAAAGCTGATCGATACGGGGATTATCACCGCCGTAGCGATGAACGGTTCAGCGACAATTCATGATTATGAGGTCTCGCTGGTCGGCGCCACTTCTGAGGATGTCGGCGCGGTACTGCAATCGGGAGACTTTGGTTTTTCCGCAGAGACCGGTGTGGGGATGAATGCGGCGTTGCAATCCGGGCGCGAGCGGGGCTTCGGCTTCGGGGAAGCGATCGGCCGGGTGATTATTGACAACGATCATCCGTATAAAGATTACAGCCTGCTGGCAAGCTGTGTCGAAAGGGATATTCCGGTGACAGTACATGTGGCCATCGGCACCGATATCATCCACCAGCATCCGCAGGCGGACGGAGCGGTGATCGGGGAACTGTCGATGCACGATTTCCGCCTGCTCGCCTCGGTGGTTGCCGACCTCGGTGATGGCGGCGTCTGGCTGAATGTCGGTTCGGCGGTGCTGTTGCCGGAAGTTTTTCTCAAGGCCTTGTCGATCGCCCAGAATCTCGGCCACAAGGTGGATAACTTTACCACGGCGAACTTCGACATGATCCAGCATTACCGGCCGTTGCAGAATGTGGTGAAGCGGCCGACCTCAGGACAGGGGCGCGGCTACACGATCACCGGGCATCACGAAATCAATATTCCGCTGCTGGCGTATGCGGTTCTTGATGCCCTGCAGAGCGGGGGGCAATGATGACTCGACAGCAGCTGGAACAGCTCTTTGCCGCCATCGCGCAAACCGAAGTGCTGGTGGTGGGTGACCTGATTCTCGATAAATATATCTGGGGTAAAACCAGCCGGATTTCACCGGAAGCACCGGTGCCGGTGGTCGAGGTGGAACGGGATGAACTGCGCCTTGGTGGTGCGGGCAATGTCGTCAACAACCTGCTTTCGTTGGGCTGCCAGGTTTCGGTTGCCTCGGTGGTTGGTGCTGATGAGGACGGTCAGAAATTACTGGATTTGCTGTCGCAGCACGGTGTTGATGTGGATGGCATACAACAATCGCCACAACGGATCACCAGCCGCAAAAGCCGGATTCTCGCCAGCCATCAGCAGATGCTGCGGATCGACCGGGAAAGTTGTGACGAAATTTCAGTAACTGAGCAGGCCGCCCTGCTCGAATATGTTGCCCGGCAACTGACGGCGGTCGGGGCAGTACTGCTGTCCGATTATCTGAAAGGGGTACTGGCTCCGCAACTGCTGCAACAGCTTATCGGCCGCTGTCGGCAGGCGCAGATTCCGGTGATCGTCGATCCGAAGGGGGCCGATTTCAGCCGTTACCGCGGAGCCACCCTGTTGACCCCGAATCGGCGTGAAGCCGAGATTGCCACCGGGGTGGTGATCGACTCCGAGGCGGCACTGCACAGGGC
>JAADGW010000121.1:0-2342 GCA_013152145.1 Deltaproteobacteria bacterium | reverse complement strand
GAACATCTGCCGACCGAGGCCCGGGAAGTGTTCGATGTCTCCGGTGCCGGAGATACGGTGGTCGCGGTGGTCGGTGCGGCCCTGGCGGCCGGGGCGGAGTTGTCCGCCGCGGCACAGCTGGCCAATCTGGCGGCCGGGATCGTGGTCGGCAAGCTGGGAACTTCTACAGTGACTGCCGCCGAAGTCATCACCGACTTCTCCCGCCGTAACCGTCAGTCTGATGCGAAAATTCTGCCCCGTGACGAGTTGACTGCGCTGCTCGATTCGGCGCGAGCTGCCGGCAAGACACTGGTCTTCACCAACGGCTGTTTCGATCTGTTGCATGCCGGGCATATCAAATACCTGCAGCAGGCCCGCAGCCTCGGTGACCTGCTGGTGCTGGGGCTGAATTCGGATGCCTCGATTCGCAAGCTTAAGGGACCGAAGCGTCCGTTGCTGGAAGAGACTGAACGTGCTCAGATCTTGGCCGCGCTGGACTGTATCGATTATCTGACCATTTTCGATGAGGATACACCGCTGGAATTATTGCAGTTTGTACGCCCGGACATCTTGGTTAAAGGAGGAGATTATCTGCCGGACGAGGTGGTTGGCAAAGATTTGGTTGAAAGTTACGGCGGCCGGGTGGAGTTGATCCCGTTTGTCGATGGTAAATCAACAACCAACATCATCGATACGATCTTGAGCAGGTATCAGGGTGAAGGATAAACCTGCAGTTTTTCTCGATCGCGATGGGACCATCAATATCGAGAAAGACTACTTGATCGATCCCGCTGAGTTTGAATTTATCCCTGGTGTCCCGCAGGCGCTGAAGCGACTTCAGGATGCCGGTTTCCTGCTGGTGGTGGTGACCAACCAGTCTGGTGTTGCGCGCGGATTTTTTTCGCTGTCACAGGTTGAGCAACTGCATGAATATATGTCCATGTTACTGGCCGACTTCGGGGTCACCCTGGCGGGGATATATATCTGTCCTCATCATCCGATCGCCGGGACAGGCGAATATCGGCAGGAATGTTGTTGCCGCAAAGGTCAGCCGGGGCTGTTGCTGCAGGCTGCTGAGGATTTGGCCATCGATCTGCAGCGCTCATATGTGATCGGTGATAAGGAGGCTGATCTCCAGGCCGGGCAAGCGGCGGGCTGCCAATCTTTTCTGGTACGGACCGGTTATGGAGAAAAATTTGTGGAAACTGCTTTCGAGTACGAAGCGGAGGTTGTTGCAGATCTTCCTGATGCCGTGTTTAAGATCCTGTCGCAACAGCTTTAAAATAGATAATTGTTTCTTTCCAACCGGCTGATGAAGTGTTATCATCCGCACGTTTTTGATGCAGTTGTTTTGTGGCGAAAAGGCCGTTGGCCTTAACCGCCCCTGGGGGGGCGCCTGATAGATAGGTGGGAGGGATTATGAAATCTGTATTGAAAAAAACTGTCTGTGTTCTGTTGTTGGTTTTGCTTGTGGCTGTTTCCGGTCTGCCGGCGATAGCGATGGAGAAAATGGATATTAACAAGGCAACGGTTGAGCAACTTGTTGATATCAAAGGCGTCGGCGAGGTCCTCGCGCAGCGGATTGTTGTTTACCGGCAGCAGCACGAGCAGTTCAAATCACTCGAAGAGTTAACCCTTGTCAAGGGCATCGGTAGCAGAAAACTTGAAAAACTTCGTCCTTTTCTGATGTTGGTTGAGAACTAAAAAAATATCGTAACTGGTTTTGGTCTTTTCGCATTGTTGGGAGAGGGGAACGTCCCTCTCCCAAACTTTATTGTTCCATCACGCTAGTAAAAACTATGGACTTTAGTCCAAGCCTTTCAGGTGCAACTCATATTTCGTCATTCCCGCGAAGGCGGGAATCCAGTGTTTTTATGAAGCGTGGATCCCCGCTTTCGCGAGGATGACGGTCTTTGACCTTGATTTTAAGGGACTTTCAGTCCCGACCCAAACCTATGCACTTTCAGTGCATAGTTGTTTAGTTGTCCAGAAGACGATGGCGGCATCGCTGCTAGCGGCCACCTGCTTTAGCTGGTTGTTAAGGAGAGAGTTATGAAAATTCTTGTAACCGGAGCGGCCGGATTTATCGGTTTTCACCTGTCAAAATATTTACTGGCCCGTGGGGATGAGGTTGTCGGTCTCGACAATCTGAGTGACTATTACGATGTCAGCCTCAAAGAGGCTCGACTGGCGCAACTGACAGGACAGGAGAATTTTCGTTTTGTCCGTATGGATCTGGGCGATCGTGCGGGGATGGCGCAGCTTTTCAAGGATGAGCAGTTCGAAAAGGTGGTTAATCTTGCTGCCCAGGCCGGGGTCCGCTATTCCCTGCAAAACCCCCATGCCTATATCGACAGCAACAT
>JAADGW010000209.1 GCA_013152145.1 Deltaproteobacteria bacterium | reverse complement strand
AGAAAAATATTTTTCATAAAGATATTTCTAACGGAATCCGGTCAACAGGAATATGACCTGAGTCAAGTCCGGGTGAATTTTTCAAAGTGGATCGCGTCAAGACTCCGGCCGACAGCTATGGTGGGTCCGGATACTCCAGCAGTTCCCCGTCGGGGCTGCGGATCAGCAGCTTATCGCCAGCACGCTGCAGGTATTCCGGCAACAGCGGAACCTTCCCCTTGCCCCCGGGAAGGTCGATCACATAATGTGGAGATGCAAGGCCCGACACTGGCCCTCGCAGTGAATCAATGATTTTCAGTCCGGTTTTAACTGAAGTTCTAAAATGAGCTGTGCCGCGCGTCAGATCCATTTGATGCAGATAATAGGGACGTACGCGCATCATCAGCAGGCCCCGGAACAGTTCAGCCATAAGCGGCGGATGATCATTGACACCGCGCAACAGAACGGTCTGATTGCCCAGCACGATCCCGGCATCGGCGAGTTTGCCGCAGGCTTCTGCCGCTTCCGGCGTCAATTCACGCGGATGATTGAAGTGGGTGTTGAGATAGAGCGGCTGAAATCGCTGCAACAGTCGGCAGAGCGGGTCGGTGATCCGCTCCGGCAGGGTCACCGGGATCCGGGTCCCGAGCCGGATAATTTCGACATGCGGGATAGCCCGCACCCGGGCCAGCAGATCGGCCAGCACCGCATCGGGCAACAGCAACGGATCACCACCGGAAAAGATGACATCACGGATCTGCGGCGTGTCGGCAATATAAGCGATCCCTTCGCGCAGCTCACGGAAACTGATCGTCATCTCAGCGCAGCCGACCTTGCGTTTGCGGGTACAGAAACGGCAATAACCGGCACAGCTGCCAGAAACGAGGAAGATCACCCGGTCGGGATAGCGATGCACCACCGTGGCAACCGGCGACAGGTTCTCTTCACCAAGCGGATCGAGCAGGCCGACCTCACTCAGCTCGCGGGGATCAGGCACACACTGTCGCCAGATCGGATCGCCGATGGTTTCTATCAAGCCCAGATAATAAGGGGTAATCCGCATCGGGTAGCGGGCCGCGACCGCCTCAAGCGGCTGCGGATCAACCGCAAAAATGCTCAGCCAGCTGCTGCGGGCTGTCGATGCAGTCCCGCAACGATTGCTGCCAGCCTTCAATCGCCATCGGCGCGCTCCGGCGGATGTTGACGAGAACGCAGCATCCAGGTGGAGATCAGCAGCAGCATGAAACCGGCGTCCCGCCACAGTGCCCAAACGGGGCTGAATGTCTGCTCGGAAGAGGGACTGAAGCAGCCACAATCGATATCAAGCCCGCGCACAATCGCCGAGGTTAAGACCAGCATGAAGCTCAGATTCAGCACAAACAGCACCAGCACCGCCGGGCGCACCCGTTTGTTGAGCAACAGCAGGACCCCGCAAAACAGTTCCAGATAAGGCAGGGTGGCCGCGACCAGATAGTTCCAGGCATACGGCAACAACTGGTAATTAGCAATCTGCCCGGCAAAAGCGATCGGGTCATTGGCCTTGACGACCCCCGCATAAATAAATATGCCGGCCAGCAACAGGCGGCTGAGATGATAGATGACGGTTCCCAGCACTCTCATTTCAATCCCTCTTCCAGCGGCCGTCCGGCATCTCGCCATTGCGGGAACCCGCCCTCGAAAACCCGGACCTGCCGGTAGCCAGCGGCCAGCAGACGGACCCCCAGGTCAAACGAATCAGGACACCCGAAACCGCTGCAATAGACGATCAGCAGCCGGGTTTTCGGAACCTTGCGCATAAAATCCGCGAGTCGCGCGGCAACCTTCCCCAGCGGCAGAGAAACGGCTCCGGCAAGATGTCCGCTCCGGTAAGCATCCAGATTTCGGGCATCAACCAGCAGCGCACCGGCAGCCAGCAGTTCATCCAATTCATCCAGCTCCACCGGGATCGGGAATTCCTGTTCGACTACAGTCGCAGCACGGTTGCCGGCCGTAACGGGGTTCCCCTTTACCGGCACAACAGTTTTGCCGGTAAAGGCCTTCATCACCAGCTGAAAGTTCAAGCTCAACCCGACCGTCAACGACAGAGCACAAAGAATCAGCGCTTCCAGCAGAATCCGCCGCATGGCCGGACTGAGTCGCGGCTTACTCATCCGGCGACTCTTCCAACTGGGGCGACAGGGTTTTGATCATCTCCTGTAATTGCCGGTTCTGCTTCTGCAGACGATCAATCCGCAGATTACAGTCGGTCACGACCTCGTTCAACTCATCGACCAACTGGGACTGATGACTGAAACTGATTTCCAGTTCTGTAAGACGTTTTTGCAGATCTTCGAGCATAATCAGAGCATAATCAGCACCTCCCTGAAGAGAAATTTCACGACAAGTTATAACGTGCGATCAGACTGTTGCCAACTCCCTTTTATTTCGCCGCTGTTCGGTCAGGTTCCGGCCGGGCGGTTCGATACCTTTGCTGGTGGTGATCCGGTCATTTCACCGCATCTATTCTGGATCTATTCACTCCCGGCGGCTGAGATCAGGTCCGCTCCGGATCGTCGTCGGCCGCTCAAGCCGCAGCAACGAATCAAACTGCACTCCGTTGCAACACGCACAAAAAGGCACAACAGATGGAACTGCTGTGCCTTTTTTATTTACGGTTCTATAACCGAAACAAAGGGTCCTGAACAAAGACTGAAACCTGAGTCGTTAGCCACCAAGACTCCAAGTCACCAAGAAACCACCAGCAAGGGTTTTGACTTTCTTGGTGACTTGGAGTCTTGGTGGCAATCAGCCTTTGTTTTGGTTATAGAACCGTTTATTTACATCGGTCGGAGCCGTCGGTCGATGGTTTTTCTGCTGCTGCCGCTCAACAATGCGGGCCGACTTTAAACCGTTTCAGTTATTCCCCGTCTTTGAGGGTGTGGCACTGGAAACAGCCGGTTCCGGCGACACTGCCGGTCACTCCCGCAATCATTTCGCTATAGTCCCAGCGCAGCATATCCGGATACGGGCTGGCGTGGGCGCGATGACAGGAGAGACACATCACCTTGTCGCTGCCGGGGGTCACCAGAGCCGAAGGGCCGCCCATTCCCTGTAAAATACCGACACTGCCGCGGGCAACCGGGACATCCGGGTTATAGGTCGTATAACCGGCATATTCCCCTTCGGCCGGCAGCACGATGCTGGCCGGATGCCGCAACCAGGGATTACTGCCGTCGCCGCCGTTGGGCGAGCCGCCGACCGGCCAGGAATGGTAACTGTTATGACAGCCACCGCAGAAATCGCTGATCCCCTGGCCGCTCGAACTGGTGGTCGGGCTGATCGGGACCCCGTACGCACCGGGGGCAAAGGCTTTATCCGAATCCTGATATTCGTTATGTACCGCTGAGCTGGGATTCTGCTCCCAGTTCGGGTCCTCGATACCGACCACGGGAGGTGGATTATGCGGCGGGATGTTGAAAAAGTTGCTCCCGGCCTTGTTCAAAAAACGGTAACCACCGCCCGAACCGTCAACATACTTCGCCCCTCCGGCCAGCATATGCTGTTCATCATCGGCATGATGCGCCGGGTCGTGACAACCGATACAGCCGTTCCCCCTGATCGGATTGAACAAGGGGCCGGGTCCGGGCGCATAACGGATTTCGGCCAGCGAGAAATGGCAGCCCTTGAAGCCGCAATCGTTCGGCGTCACCCCAAAGGAGGTGTCACCGCCGGGAGCAACATCCAGGACCGCATCCTTGACCCGGACGTTGTGCCCGTAGCCGTCACCACGGCTGTCGACCCAGTAGAAATTCCCCCCGGCCAATGGCTTGCTCGGTTCGGACAGGTTGTAAACAATCGGAATCCGCGTTTCGCCGAGGGTGACAATGGTACTGGAGGTTGTCGAACTGTGGCAGCCGATACAGGTATTGTTCAACAGGTTGACCACGGTAAAATTATCGGTGTCATCAGGATCGAAAGCCGCGTCGGGACGCACCCCGACGGCACTGCCATTCTGCGAGTTGTGCATGGTGTGGCAGTTGACACAGTCGCCGCGCACCATTGCCGGCGCAGCACCGGGAAAAACGAGCAAGAATAGGTAAAAAACAGAGGTAACCAGCGAAACAGCAAACAGTTTCTTCAAAACATTCCCTCGGCGGCAGCAATTGGCAGATTCACTCCATAATCTACGGTAATAATCTACGGTAGTATAGTCAACTATCTTTCCAAAAACAAGAACAGAAAACTTAATGATAACCGTCTCAATGTTTGCGGTATCAGACTCTCAACTCTTGCTTTCCACAACAAAATCAGGCACCCTGCCGCTATTCAGGATCGGCTCGCAGATTTCGTAACTATTCAGCAGCACGATAGATGGCCTCGGGGTGCCCACCCCCAAGGGCCGCATGAACCCATCCATGGGGCTTGACTGTCGCCATCCAGGCGACAGACACCCTTGAAGTGGGCACCCCGAGGCCATCTGGCTGAATAGTTACCAGATTTTTTCCTGCAGGAGGACAGCATGCAACATTTCGCCCTGACAATTATCGGCCGCGATCGCCCCGGCATCGTTTCCCAAGTCACTGAAATCCTCTATCAGCTCGGTTGCAATATTGCGGATTCGAGCTGCTCGATCCTCGGCGGCCAGTTTTCGATGATCCTGCTCATCTCAAATCCCGCTATTGCAAAGATAGAAGATTTCGGCGAGGCGTTCAGCCCGCTGGAGCAGTCCAATTTATCGGTCTTTATCCGCATCCTGAAACCGGGCGGTGAAAAACGTCCCGACCTGGAAGGCGAGCTCTGCATGATTTCGGTTTACGGCGCAGACAAACCGGGCATTGTCTACCAGGTCGCCAAACAACTCGGCGACCGGCAGATCAATATCACCGATCTCAACACCAAATTGATCGGCGATGACCAGCAGCCGATCTACGTCATGATGATCGAAGCGATCCTGCCGGAAGGGATTGATGTCGAGCAGGTGGAAAACTGGATGGCCGAACTGAAACGGGAACTTCAGGTTGATATCTCGGTGCGCTCACTCGTCGCCATGGAGTTATGAGGAAAAATGGCGGTTAAAGATGTTCTTCTCTACCCCGACCCACGACTGAAAGAAGTCTGCCGGCCGATCGAGACGTTGGATGATTCGGTTCGTCACCTGCTGCAGGACCTGGTGGATACCATGGTCGCCGCCGGACACTCGGTCGGCGTCGCGGCTCCGCAGATCGGTGACACCCGCAGAGCGGCAGTAGTTGATGTTTCACACAGCAAACTGGGAAAAAAACAGGACAATCATGGTCTGCTGCAGATGGTCAATCCGCTGATTATCGAAACCGAGGGTCAGCAGGTGGTCCGCGAAGGCTGCATGTCGGTCCCAGATTACACCGGCAACGTTAACCGTGCCGAGCGGATTGTCGTGCAGTTTCTCAACCAGAGCGGAGAGCTTCAGGTTGTTC
>JAADGW010000039.1 GCA_013152145.1 Deltaproteobacteria bacterium | reverse complement strand
CTCGGTCAGCCGGAAATCAAACTGGCAGTTTTTGCCCCGGCGGCCAGTTGTCTGCTGCCTGAGCGGATCGGCCAGGCCAGAGCGGAAGATCTGCTTCTTTCCGGTCGCAGCATGGGGGCCGAAGAAGCGTTGACCAGCGGGCTGGTCGACAGCGTAACTGAGGATCCGGAAGCGGCCGCACTGGCGTATTTCGACAAATACCTGGCGCCAAGCAGTGCCAGCACCCTGCGGTTTGCGGTAGTGGCGGCGCGGGATGAATACCGGCAGCGGGTCATTGCCAAGCTGGAGCGGGTCGAAACCCTCTACTTGTCCCAGCTGATGGAGACCCACGATGCGGTTGAGGGCTTGAGCGCCTTTCTGGAAAAACGCCCGGCCGAGTGGAAAAATTGCTGATGAAATGTGCCCGGCCGAAACCTTCGGCCGGGCACTTTCAGCTTCGGCACAGGGACGGGCAACGATAGTGGCAAAATCAAACGCACAAGAGATTATCGATGTCCATTGCCACTGTTTTGCCGGACTGGGGCAGATGAAGCTGGTCAACCGCAGTCTGACCCGGTTGCGCAACGCGGGCCTCCGGCATCTGGCCGTGATGGGACTGGTCAACCCCAGCCTGAAGGCAGAGGATGTCTGGAAGCTTATCCCTGAAGGTTTCGATAACCTTGGCGATCCCCTCTTCAACGAGGCCGATGATCTGCTGCAGTTCACCCGGCAGAACGGGTCACTGCTGTTCCCGATGCTCGATACGCGCTTTTTAACCGGAGATATCCCGGGCCTGCTGCGGGGCTATGTTGAGCGGGGCTTCCGCGGGATCAAGGGGCTCTATCTGGCCGATGATGGCAACGATCTGCGCGTCCATAGCGCTCCCGACACCTTCGGTATCAGTCTGCAGCAGTATCAGCAGCGTGAATGGCAAATCTTCGCCTTTGCCGAGGCCAGCGATCTGCCGGTTCTGTATCACATGGATGCCAACCGCTACGGCGACGTGATGCGGGCCATCCTGGACGATTTTCCCCGCCTGCGGATCAATTTCCCCCATTTTGGTATCGGCCGGAAAGCCTTCGGCAAAATTCTCGACCGTTATTCCAACGTCTGCACCGATATCGCCTACCTGTTGCCGCACATCCAGCGCAACCCGGCCAGCTACGCTGACTTCATCAGTCACTACCCGGATCGGGTCTGCTTCGGCTCCGACGCCCTCATCTATCAACCGGAAATTGTTCTCGATTACATGAAGCTGGTGAAGTCGTTGAAGCTGCCGGAGGAGATTGAAAACAAGGTTCAAGGTTTTCTCAGCGAATCCGCGCCGGTTTCTGGGGATATTGTCAGACCCGAGCTGACTGTTGGTTCAGAAAATATGAAAACCTCAGGCTGTCTTTCCCCGTTTGAGGCAAAGGAAGTATTTACTGATCGCGGTATCATCACGGACTGATACTTCCTTTGCCCTTTTGGGGAATCTCTTTCGTGAGATTGAATCCCGGTGGTTTTAATAGACCACCTTGTCGCGATGGGCAAAGCCTTTTTCATAATCAAGGAAACTGGCAACCCGAGGCTTGATCCCGACAAAAATAAGCTCGGGGTTTGGCGGAAAGTCGGCGACGAACGGGAATTTTTCAATGTACAGTCCGTATACCTGCTTGATCATCGCTTCATCGGTGACGACGAAAGCTTCTCCTTCCATCTGCACGCCCTGGATTTTCATCCAGTCTGCATAATCTTCATCAACGGTATAGGCGACATGACTGTTCTGCCTGATATTCTCAGCCTTGCGGGTATCTTTCCGGGTTGCAAAGTAGACATCATCCCCGACGGAAACATATTCCACCGTGTGGGCCAGCGGGTTCCCCTGAGCGTTAACGGTTGCCAGAGTCATTTTTCGGTGATTTTTTAAATACTCGGAAATTCTCAGTTTGATGTCAGTCATTTTTGTCCTCCTGTTGAATGCTCGGCCAGTCGTGTCCGGGTGAGGGATTGCGATCGGTGCCACCCACCTTCCGTAATTCCCTCCACCCCGGGTTGAAAATAGCGGCCGTTGAAATATATACTCTAAAGAATTATATTGCCCTGAGGTTCGTTTCGCAAGATGGCACCTTAAAGTGCTGTAGGTACCTGAAAGTAACCCTGATCGGCTGGTTGGAATTATGAGATGTTGGAATGTTTACAGCGAAAGCTGCCCCACTCGGCTGGTGCTCAATCGGATCGCCGACAAGTGGACTGTGTTGATTGTTGGAGCACTGTCACAAGGGACGAAAAGATTTGGTGAACTACGGCGTGAGATTGGTGGTATTTCACAAAAAATGCTGACACAGACGCTTCGCAGAATGGAACGGGACGGACTGGTCAACAGAAAAATATATCCGACAATACCGCCCAAAGTGGAGTATTCGCTGACCGGATTAGGTTGTTCATTGACTGAGATTCTGGAGGAAATCCGCGTCTGGTCGGAGAATCATATTGAGACGATTCTGGCGGCTCAGCATGAATACGATTCTGCAGTGGAATAGATCCGGGGGTGGTTCCTCTCCCGGTCGACGACAACGCAAGTCCCTTTTTTTCGGGTATTGAGAATCTTCATACTTCGTTTCCTGGCGACCCCGCGGTGGTCGGAAAACTGATAAGCAGGCCGGGAACTGAGCTGACGGCCTTTGACCGGACTCTTTACAACCGGCCTTCCTGACGTAATTTGACCAGATGTGATTCGATATTCTGCAGGGCAAAGGGGAGCAGTTGTTGATCAACTCCCTGATAGATGATGTTGAGGATCTCGGTTTTGGTTTTACCGCCGGCGTATAATTGACGGATCGACTCTTCCCGTTCGCGGCGATGCCGCAAGGTGGCCTGTAGACGGTCGATGCTTCGCATCGGTGTGCCGTGCGACGGCAGGATCACCGCGGGCTCAAGGGCGATAATCTTCTCCAGGGTTTTGAAATAGGCGGACATATCGCCTTCCGGTGCGGCAATAACCACGGTTCCGGCGCCCTGGACGAGGTCGCCGACTATGAACCAGCGCAGCGATTCGGGAGCCAGGGCGAGCTGACCGGCATCATGTCCCGGAACCGCATAGACCCGCACGGTTTCACCTTTCCAGCGCGTCAGACTCTCCCCCTCCTGCTTTGTTTCGATTTGCAGTCCGGCGAAGTAGTCGGTCCCATGCTTCTGGACGATCCGCTCCCGGGTGTCCGCACTCAGCCAGATCGGTATCCCCAAGCGTCTTGCCAGCTGCGGTGCCTGTTCATGGTG
>JAADGW010000265.1 GCA_013152145.1 Deltaproteobacteria bacterium | reverse complement strand
CAGTCAGAGTGGTCTTGCCGTGATCAACGTGACCGATGGTCCCGATATTGACATGCGGCTTTGTCCTCTCAAATTTCTCTTTGGACATGATGATCCTCCCTTTGTTGTCTTTGTAGCATCTGCTGTTAATTTGTTTTATGCTGCGGCTCTAAGCCGCTAAAATATAAACACAAAAACCCCCACAGAGAAACCTGGAGCCCACAACCAGATTTGAACTGGTGACCTCATCCTTACCAAGGATGCGCTCTACCGACTGAGCTATGTGGGCCGAATCCTGCCTCTTCACTGCGGAGTAGATAAATGGAGCGGGAAACGGGATTCGAACCCGCGACCCTCAGCTTGGAAGGCTGATGCTCTAGCCAACTGAGCTACTCCCGCCCAAACTCTACTTTGTTTCTTCACGTGCGGATAAGGAGTCCACGCGGCCCTGCCCCAGTTCCTACGACTTTTCGTCTCCTGGCGCACAGCAACCGGGCTTCATCCGGCGTGTTATCAAATGGTGGAGGGGGGAGGATTTGAACCTCCGAAGTCTACGACGTCAGATTTACAGTCTGATCCCTTTGGCCACTCGGGAACCCCTCCAGGGGATTTTCGCTATTCTATTGTCGGGCTCAACAAGCCTTTTATGTTACTGGAGCTGGCGAGAGGAATTGAACCCCCAACATCCTCATTACAAGTGAGGTGCTCTGCCAATTGAGCTACGCCAGCACAAGACGGGACTTATACCCCAGAAAAAACTCGATTGCAAGCAAAAAAACTTATCAATCACGCATCCTGCCGTTGTGCCCGGCGGCGTCGATTTTATAGTGCATCAGGCGACTGCCTGTCAAGCATTTAGCAGAAAAAAAACGGTAGAAAAATTGCTCTGCCCGGCAAGGGATGTCCGCAGTGAGGACGCCCCGCCCGACGGCAGATTCAATTATTGGTTCAGTTGCTCATCTTTCCAGTATTTACTGCCGGAAAGATTGACTTTGGCGATCAGGCCCGACTTGGTCAAAGTATACATGTCGATCTCAGGACTTATCGAAACCGCACCGGTTGCCGAAGCCCCCCGGTCTTCAGCCCTGGCAGCAAGATCAGCCCGACCGCCGAACTCCCAGCCGCTGTTGATAAAAGAGTCCAGTGCCGCCGGGCTGTGAAAAACAAACACCACCCGGATATCCTGCAGACCGAAACCGAGCCCCAGGTCGACTTGTGCCATCTTCATATACGTTTTCTTACCGGTCGCCTTGTCAACCACAACCCCGTAGCCGCCACTGCCACCGATGAAGAGATACTGAGCATTGATGTTGCTGAACACGGCATAACCGTCAGACCGACTGATATTCTCACGTGCGGAAGGACGTTGTCGATAGAGGTCCGTCAAGGTTGTCTGGCTCATATAGTTGATCACCGAACGCTTTTCAGCCGGAGATTCAGCCCGTGGTGACAGGCAGCCACCGAGCAGGGTGACCAGGAAAAGTAACAGAACAGATGCTAAAAAGTGACGCATGAGAGCCTCCCGGGATCAGAAGAGTGAGCCGTACCACAAACAACAATTTAAAGATAACACAGGTCCGAACCTTTTTCGTCGCAGCACAGCCGCGGCGAACAAAATTCACCCGGACTGGCGAACCACTTCGAACAATGCAATTGCCGCCGCCACCGAGGCATTCAACGAATTGACCCGCCCCGCCATCGGAATCGCCAGCAGCCCGTCACAGTGTTTGCGGATATTCTCCCGCAAGCCCTTCCCCTCACTGCCGATCACCAGTGCCAGAGGGTCGGTCAGGTCGGTGTCATAGAGGTTCTGCGCTCCCTCCTCGCCGGCCAGGCCGTAACACCAGATCCCGGCCCGTTTCAACTCCTCGATAGTACGGGACAGGTTGGTCACCTGACACAGAGGAAGATGGGCAAGGGCTCCGGCGGCAGTCTTTTCGACCACCGGGGTCACCGAACAGGAACGGTCCCTGGCGACAATCACACCATGACAACCGGCCACTTCGGCGCTACGCAAAATGGCACCGAAGTTGTGCGGATCGGTGATTCCGTCGAGCAGCAGAAAGAAAGCCCTGCGTCCGCTGTCACGCCAGACGGAAAGCAGGGCGGAGAGCTCAGCATAATTGAACGGTTCAAGACGCAGCAGCACCCCCTGATGATGACTGTGTCCGGCCAGCCGATCAAGGTCGCGCCGGTCACGAAAAACCGTTCTCAATTGCAACTGTTCAGCCAGCCCGAGCAGCTCCGCCAGCCGCGCTGAACGCTCGCCGTCGGTCAGTAATAACTCGAGCGGTTTACGTCCCGCGCCGGTCAAGGCCTCGCGGACCGGGTTGATACCATAAAGATAGTCCGCCATCAGCGTGCCAGCGCCGCCTCGATCTCGGCCAGAATTTTAGCGGCGGCCTCAAGCGGATCGGCCGCCGCCGAAATTGGCCGCCCGATGACCAGCGCGGTTGCCCCGGCGGAGATGGCGTCAGTCGGAGTGGTGACCCGTTTCTGATCATCCATGGCCGCAAAACTCGGTCGCACCCCCGGGGTGACAATCTGGAAATCTTCACCACAGGCGGCCCGGATCAGTCCGACCTCTTTCGGTGAGGCGACCACGCCGTCAAAACCGGCATCCTTGGCCAGCTTGGCCAGTCGCGGCACCATCTCGGTGACCGGCCGATCAATCCCGACGCCGCGCAGCGTCTCCTCGGTGGAGGAGGTCAAAATCGTCACCGCCAGCATAATCGGTCGCGAGGTCCCGCTCGCTGCACAGTAAGCATCAACCTCTGCGACGGTCTGCTGCATCATCTCCAGACCACCGAGGGCGTGAACGTTAAACATCTTCACCCCCAACTTGCAAGCCTCCACCGCTGCCTTGGCCACGGTATTGGGGATATCATGATATTTCAGGTCGAGAAAGACCTCCCCCCCGCGCTCCTGCACCATCCGCACGACCTGTGGACCGCACTTGGTAAACAGCTGCTTGCCGACCTTGAACAGGCCGACCTTCGCCTGCAGTTGGCTGACCCACTGTTCCGCAGCGGCAAAGTCATCGACATCCAAGGCAAAGATCAGACGTTGTTTTGCGTTCTGTTTCATGCGGTCCTCCCGACCAGATCCCGAACCCGGGTGGTAATTTCCTGTACACGGGCGATCAGCGGCCGGGCCTGTTCGGCATCCAGCTCGCGGCGCACCGCCATGGTCTGCATATAAACCAGTTCACAAAGGGAATCAGCGAGCAGACGTTGCTTGTCCCCCTCTTCCAAACCGGACAGATTGGCAACGATCCGGTGACCGTCAATGGTTCCGTCCTCAAGCAGCTCGATATCGCGCAGGACAAAAGAGTAGGGTTGCGGCAGGTCACTGAGAAAGCTGATGACTTCCTGCTGAAAGGCACTGTTATTCTTGACCATGCGGCGATAGAGAACTTTGAGCAGACTGTTGTAGATCGCCAGAACCTGGCCCAGATCGCCTTCGATCTCGGTGGCCGGCGCATCCTCCATCTGCAGTAAGCCCTTTTCCAGCAGCGCATGGAGGGTTCGCAGTCCCTCAAACTCCCGCAGACCCGCCTTGCGGAACAGATCACGGCAGCTCAGCTGCCCGGTTTCGGCATAAGTCAACAAGCGTGCTTCTACCGGACCCAGATCGACCGGCTGCTTGCCGGTCGAAATCGGAAAATAGTCGAAGGAGATGACCCGGCGCATGAACAGAGCCCTCTCGTCCTGCCGCCGCAACCCCTCCATGATCAGATTCTGGGTGCTCATCGACAGCCGCAGGATCTGCTCCTGGTCGAAGGTCCGGGCTTCATAATAGAAGCCACCCTGCTGGGCAGCGAACAGATGATAGACGATCCCTTCCACCTGGCTGCGGGCTACCAGCCAGAGGTCCTTCGGCGACACGGCCCCCTGCTCGACCAGAAGTTTGCCCAGCGTCGTCCGCCCCCGAACCTGCCGGCGGACCCGCTGCAACGTCTCCCGTTCGATTTTGCCGAGGGAAAAGAGAATTTCTCCCAAATCCTCATCAGCAAACGTACTGCTCGCAAAAACAATTTCCCCCTGCTGGAAATAGAGTGACTTAGTCCCCCCCTGCAGTTCAAAGTGGAGGATACCGGTTTTGCGGAACATATTGAAAAAGGAGAGCAGATCAGGCACCGAGAGCTCACCCAGCACCCCGCAGAGCAGGACCGGATTCTCGGTTTTATCGCGCCCGAGCAACAGGTGCGCCGCGGAACTCGATAGCGGTTGCAGGGACTCATCCCCAAGCTGCTGACGGATCGCCAGCGGCAATTTCAGTAACCCGTCAGCATTGATTTTAAGCTCGCTCATCGAGGTCCCGAGGTTATCCCTGTCAACGGTTAACGATTCAGAGCGGCAACGACCAACCGTTGCAGCTCTCGGGCGGCATCAGCCAGCGGCAGCAGCGACTGTTCTCCGCTGGCCCGCACCTTCAGCTCAACATTTCCCTCTTTCAGGTTACGGGCACCGACGGTCAGCCGCAAGGGGATACCGATCAGATCGGCATCTTTGAACTTGATGCCGGGGCGCTCGTCACGATCGTCGAGCAGCACCTCGACCCCGAGATCGAGTAGCTGCTGATAGATCGACTCCGAGGCTTCGCGGATCGCCGCATCTTTCGGATTGACCATCGACACCAGTACCTGAAAAGGTGCCAGCGGCATCGGCAGTGCCATGCCGTGCTCATCATGATTCTGCTCAATCGCCGCCGCGACCGTCCGACCGACACCGATCCCGTAGCAGCCCATCACCAGCGGCCGGGACTTACCCTGAGCGTCAAGCACAGTGGCATTCATCGCTTCAGAATACTTGGTGCCGAGCTTGAAAACATGACCGACTTCGATGCCGCGCCAGCTCTCCAGCTTGCCGTCAGTACAGCGCGGGCAGG
The DNA here is from genome assembly GCA_013152145.1 of Deltaproteobacteria bacterium. GTDB lineage: Bacteria > Desulfobacterota > Desulfuromonadia > Desulfuromonadales > Geopsychrobacteraceae > Malonomonas. The sequence goes on along the minus strand of JAADGW010000265.1, from coordinate 7,369 downwards.
GATCACCGGGAACCGCCTGGCGGATATCGGCAAACCGGCTGACGGTAAAATCACGCGCTAGGTTGACACCGGTGTAATGGACGTCAACAGCATTGCCACCGACGGCAAAATCAGCCATCCCCTGAACTTCACTGTCGGCGATCACCTGGATTTTCAAGCCGATCGGCCCGGCGAAACCGGTCGGCGCACCGGTGGTCTGCCTGACCACGGCATCCTCGGCCAGCAGCACCCGGTCAACCTCGAGCAGGTTGGCCAGTTTGATCTCGTTCAGCTCGCGGTCGCCGCGCAACAGCACCGCCAGCACCTCATCATCCGACGTCTGGACAATCAGAGTCTTGACCAGCCGGCTCGGCTCGACGTTGAGAAATGTCGCCACCGCCTCAATGGTCTTCTGCTCCGGCGTATCGACCTTCTGCAGTTCGGCGGTCGCGGCCGGGGTCTCGATGTCGCGATAGATCAGTTCGGCCTTCTCGACATTAGCGGCATATTCGCAGGCATCGCAGGAAACGATCGCGTCCTCGCCCGATTCAGCCAGCACCATGAACTCGTGGGAGAAGCTGCCACCAATGGCCCCGCTGTCCGCCTCAACCGCGCGGAATTTTAACCCGCAACGCTGAAAAATGTTGCGATAGGCCTGATACATCTTGCCGTAGGCGCTATCAGCCCCCTCGTCATCCAGATCGAAAGAATAGGCATCCTTCATGATAAATTCGCGACCGCGCATCAGCCCGAAGCGGGGACGGATTTCGTCGCGGAACTTGGTCTGGATCTGATACAGATTGAGCGGCAGCTGCTTGTACGACTTGACCGTATTGCGGACGATATCGGTGATCACCTCTTCGTGGGTCGGCCCCACGCAGAAGTCGGTTTCCTTGCGATCTTTAAAACGCAGCAGTTCCTTGCCGTATTTCTCCCAGCGACCCGATTCCTGCCAGAGTTCAGCCGGGTTGGCCATCGGCAGCAGACACTCGATAGCACCGGCCTTGTTCATTTCCTCGCGGATGATCTGCTCCATCTTGCGGATCGAGCGCAGGCCGAACGGCATATAACTGTAGATACCGGCGGCAACCTTGCGGATCATCCCGGCCCGCATCATCAATTGATGACTGATCACTTCGGCGTCTGCCGGGGTCTCCTTGAGGGTCGGCAACAGATACTGGGTGTAACGCATGGGACGGGTCCTTCTCTTTTAAGTTCGGAAAATATAACCTGCCTACGGGAAATTCGAAAGAAGGGAAAATTAACGTGTTTTACGCGGAAAAGCAAGCGGCTTGGCGTCCACACAACCGGCAAACCGCCGTTTCTGATCGGCAGAAGGAAAAGCGGACCAAATCGGTCGGTTTCTATTGACAGCGAGGAAACAGCTGCGCTAGAGTGACAATCAATTAAAGGGGAGTAGCAACCGGCGGGAGACACTGCCGGCCCGCGATACGTCATTACGGTGGACAACCACCCGGGCGCGGGGTTACGACACTGAGAAGTCGAAATCTGCGAGACCTTTATCCGAAAGCATGATCACGTGCTGCGGGTAAAGGTCTTTTCTTTTACCTGCCGCAAAAACTTTTTGCCCGGAGGTAATAGAAATGAATCGGATCAAAACCGCTTTCCTGCTCACCTGTTTAACCCTGTTGCTGATCGCCATGGGAAATGCCTTCGGCGGCCGGTCGGGCATGCTGATCGCATTCCTGCTGGCCGGCGGCATGAATTTCTTCTCCTACTGGTACTCCGACCGAATCGTCCTTAAAATGTACAAAGCCCGGGAGGTCTCCGCAGAGGAACATCCTGCTTTCTACGGCATGATTCAGCGCCTCGCCAAACAAGCGGGGCTGCCGCTGCCCAAGATCTACATTATCCCCTCCGACGCCCCCAACGCCTTTGCCACCGGCCGCAATCCGCAACATGCCGCGATCGCGGCGACCGAAGGCATCATCCGGATCCTCAATCCGGCGGAGCTCGAAGCGGTTATGGCCCACGAACTGGCCCATGTCCAAAATCGTGATACGCTGATATCTACAATCGCGGCCACCTTTGCCGGAGCCATCTCACTGCTCGGCAATATGCTACAGTGGACCGCTATTTTCGGTGGCGGCAACAGTGAGGACGAAGATGGTGGTGGCAGCCTGCTTGGCGGCTTGGCGATGGCTTTTATTGCGCCGATTGCCGCCCTGTTGATCCAGATGGCGGTCTCCCGCTCGCGTGAGTATCTGGCCGATGCCTCCGGAGCCGGGATCTGCGGCAATCCTCAAGCACTGGCCGCTGCCCTGCGCAAACTGCATCAGGCCTCGCAAGTGCAGCCGATGCCGGAAGCGACTCCGGCAACCGCACACATGTTTATCGTCAATCCGCTGACCGGAACCGCGCTGCGCAAAATGTTCTCCACCCACCCCCCGGTGGCGGAACGTATTGCGCGACTGGAAATGATGGCGTCATCCTGAGATCAGGATTCTCGCCAGCGGTGATTTATCAGAAAACAACCATTTTCCCGAAAAAGAAAAATTATGACCATTCAAACCATCCGTGATTTTTTAAAGCTTGAATCCGCCAGTGGACTTTTGTTGATCGGCGCCATGGTGCTCGCGCTGGTCAGTGCCAATACGTCTCTATCCACTCTTTACGCCGCATTTCTGGAAACCCATGTCTCCGTCCACATCGGCTCGCTGGAACTGGCCAAGCCGTTGCTGCTGTGGATCAACGACGGACTGATGGCGATCTTCTTCCTGCTGGTCGGTCTTGAAGTTAAACGCGAAGTCCTGGAGGGAGAATTATCCAGCCTGCCACAGATCATCCTGCCCGGGATCGCCGCGGTGGGAGGCATGCTGGTCCCGGCACTGATCTACGTCTGGTTCAACTGGAGCGACCCGATCGCCCTGAAGGGCTGGGCGATTCCGGCGGCGACCGATATCGCCTTCGCTTTGGGGATTCTGGCGCTGCTGGGTAACCGCGTGCCCAATGCCCTCAAGCTGTTCCTGCTAACGCTGGCCATCCTGGATGATCTGGGGGCGATTGTCATCATTGCCCTGTTCTATACCAGCCAGCTGTCAATGACCTCCTTGATTCTGGCCGCACTGGCCATTGTAGCGCTGATTGCGATGAACCGTTTCGGGGTTACACGCATTGCCGCCTATATGGTTGTCGGGGTGTTCCTCTGGGTCTGCGTCCTCAAGTCGGGTGTTCACGCCACCCTGGCAGGGGTGGTGCTGGCCTTCGCCATACCGCTGCGGGCCAGGGATCAGCACGGCAACTCCCCCCTGCGACATCTTGAACATAATCTGCACCCCTGGGTCGCTTTCGGCATCCTGCCGATTTTTGCCTTCGCCAATGCCGGAATTTCATTCTCCGGGATGACCCCGGCGGCGCTGCTGGCCCCGCTGCCACTGGGGATCGCCCTCGGTCTGTTTATCGGTAAACAGACGGGTATCGCTGGATTTTCCTGGCTCGGGGTCAAACTGGGGATGGCTCAACTACCACATGGCATCGGTTGGCGGGAATTTTACGGCATGGCAATTCTCTGTGGAATCGGCTTCACCATGAGCCTGTTTGTTTCGTCGCTGGCCCTGGAGGGGGTGTCAGAAGAGGTCGATGCGGCGGCACGCCTGGGGATACTGATGGGCTCGCTGCTTTCCGCGCTGACCGGTTATTTTCTGCTGCGCCGAACCCTGGGCAGGAAAAACGTGCCCGTCACCGCGCCGGAAGAGTCGGAAAATCAGTCATCCGGTTCGACCGGCATCGCCAACAGTCAATCATAAATCGGCCGCACAAGGTTCGCGCCAGCGCTTGAATTCAATCCGGTTCGGACTGATCTTCGACCAGTTTCCAGGCTTCTTCCACCAGTGCGTCGGCCAGTTCGCTCTGCGGCACCTTGCGGATCACCTCGCCATGCCGGAACAACAGACCCTGGCCTTTGCCACCGGCGATCCCCAGATCGGCCTCACGGGCTTCGCCGGGACCGTTGACCACGCAGCCCATCACCGCGATGGTCAGAACTTTCGGCAGGTCATGCAGCCGCTGCTCAATCTCTTCGGCAATCTCGATCAGGTCGATCTGACACCGGCCGCAGGTCGGACAGCTGACAAACACCGGGCCACGCTCGCGCAGTTCGAGAGACTTGAGGATTTCAAAACCGACCCGCACTTCCTCGACCGGATCACCGGTCAGTGAGACGCGCAAGGTATCACCAATCCCCTCATAAAGCAGGCTGCCGAGACCGACCGCACTTTTGATGGTCCCCGCCCAGCTGGTCCCGGCTTCGGTAATCCCGATGTGCAGCGGGTAATCGACCTGCGCCGCCAGCAACCGATAAGCCTCGACGGTGCGACGGATATCGGAAGCTTTCAGACTGACCTTGATCTCCGGATAATTCAGTTCTTCGAGAATCCGGATATGGCCCAAAGCACTCTCCGCCATCGCCTCGGCGGTCGGATGGCCGTACTTCTGCAACAGCTCTTTTTCCAGCGAGCCGCCGTTGACACCGATGCGGATCGGTACCTGCCGCTCGGCACAGGCCGCAACCACCTCGGCAACCTTCCAGCGCTCGCCGATATTGCCGGGGTTCAGGCGCAGGCCATCGACCCCCTGCACCACCGCAGTCAGCGCCAGTTTATAATCGAAGTGGATGTCGGCAATCAATGGGATCTGACAGCCCCGTTTGATCGCTCCCAGCGCGTCAGCAGCCCGCTGATCCGGGACCGCACAACGGATAATTTCACAGCCGGCCCGTTGTAGATCGGCGATCTGTCCCAAGGTTGCCGCAACATCACGCGTATCGGTATTGCACATCGACTGGACACTGATCGGTGCATCACCACCGATAAAAAGATTTCCAAGTTTGATCTGACGACTTTTGCGGCGCAACGGATTCACTCCTGTTTAAACGTAACGATTCAGCAGCGCGCAGGATGGCCTCGCGCTGCCCATTCCAAGGGCCGCATGAACCCATCCCTGGGGCTTGACTGTCGCCATCCAGGCGACAGACACCCTTGGAGTGGGCACCCCGAGGCCATCCTGCTGAATAGTTACGTTTAATCTAAATTGAGCCGCGAGTCTACCGCCATCCTCCGCGACAATCAAGCGCGGCAATGTTTGACAGCTGCCAGCCTCCGGGGTACTCTGCGCTTCCCGACAACCGACAACAGCATCCACCTGACAATATAAAGAGAAGTGATCATTTTTGTGAAAAAGAAACCGCTGAAGAAGACAGCCGCTCGCGAGACCCTGAAGTTGACCATCGACAGTCTCGACAACGAGGGCATCGGCCTGGCTCGGCACGAGGGAAAGATTGCCCTGGTGCAGGGAGCGTTGCCGGGCGAAACGGTAATCGCCGAAGTTGAGCATGAAGGACGTACCCATTACTACACCCGGTTGCGTAAAATCCTGCGCAATGCCCCGCAGCGGACCGCCAACAATCCCTGCAAAAAAGAGCTGAAATGCCTGGGTTGCCCGTTGATCGGGATGAAATATCAGGCACAGCTCAATTACAAACAGCGGCGGGTGACGGCGGCTCTTGCCGGACAGCAACTGCTGCAAGACGGGCTGGTCGCAACGCCCCTGCCCTCCGACCCGTCCCTCGGTTACCGGGCCGGCGCCAAGCTGGTCTTCGCTCGCAAGCGGGAGAAGGTGCTGATCGGCCTCTACCGGCGTGGCAGCCACGAAGTGGTCGACTGTCCCGATTGTCCGGTCCATCACCCGCTGATCAACCGGATTGTCGCCGTCCTCCGCGAGGAGGTACAACGACAAAGCATCTCGGTTTACAGCAGCAGGCACAAAAAGGGCCTGCTGCGTTACCTGCTGGTCCGTGTCAGTCCGCTCAACAACAAAGCGATGGTCACCTTCGTCAGCAACTTTCGCGATTTGCAGCAACTGCCGAAACTGGGCAAGTGGCTGATGCGCAAAGTTCCGGAGGTGATCGCCGTCCATCAGAATGTTAACAGCTCGACCGGCAACGTCATCCTCGGTCAGGATACGCTCAAGTTACACGGCCTGCCCGATCTGATCGAACGGGTCGGTGACATCCGGCTGCGGATCGCCCCGGAAGCCTTTTTCCAGGTCAACAGCTTGCAGGCGACCCGGGTCTATGCGCTGGTACGGGAATGGGCGGAGCTGAAGAAAAACGATACTGCAGTTGATCTCTACTGCGGGATCGGCGGCATTGCCCTGTATCTGGCCAAGGATGCCGGACAGGTTTTCGGCATCGAATATGTGGCCGAAGCGGTCCGCAATGCTGCGGATAATGCTAAACTTAACGAGCTGAAAAACTGCCGGTTTGTCGCCGGGGATGCGGCAGAGGAATTACAGAAACTGGGATTACCGGTAGCGGGACTGACCCTGGCAACGCTCAATCCGCCGCGTAAAGGTTGTTCTGCGGAGCTGCTGCGGACACTCGGCGAAATCCGTCCGCAACAGATTATTTACGTTTCCTGCGATCCCGACAGCCTGGTGCGAGATCTGCGTTTGCTGGTCAACGACGGTTATCAACTTGAACGTATCCAACCGGTCGATATGTTCCCGCAGACCGCCCATGTGGAAACACTGGTACAACTCAAACTGAAACGGGACTCCGATGCTGAATGACCAGACACTGGCGGCAGTCCTGCTGATCTGTGCCAGCATCATTCATAACTACAGCTTCATGTGCCGCAAGCTGCCGACCGCTGAACTCAAAGTGGCCTACCCCACGTCAACTCTCGGCGTGCTGCTGCTCGATCTGAGCTGGATGCTGATGGCTGCCGCCGGTATCTACCTGACCTTCACCCTGTCCGCAGTGTTAAGTGCGGTGGCCGCAGCGATCTATTTTCTGGTTCTCCCCTTCCTGCTACAACCGCCGCTGGCGCGACTGCTCGGATTTCGCAGCCTGAGCGAATATCTCAACCATGTCGAGCAAAGCCAGCAGCGTCCCGGAAATCACTGAGCGACGGAGAAGCCTTTATGCTTGAACTCGATTATCATCAACATCAATGTCCCTACCCGGTGGTGGAAACGCGCAAACAGATGCTGGCAAACCCCGGTGAAACACTTGAAGTTCTGGTCGGCGACCAGACGGCCCGCGAAAATATCAGCCGACTGGCCGGCAAGATGGGTTATCAGGCCGTCTGGCGGTCGGTGGAGCTGAACTATAAACTGACCCTGACCCCCGTTGCGGAGGCGCTGCCGGAAGCGACCGATACGCCCGCGGACAACGGCGACACGGTGGTTTTCTGCGGCAGTGAGCAGATGGGCTCCGGCGATGAAAATTTCGGCCGGATTCTGCTGAAAAACTTTCTCGCCACCCTGCTTGAGCTGACACCGCTGCCGGACACCATCCTGTTCGTCAACAGCGGCGTCAAGCTTGTCTGTCGTGGATCGGACGCACTGGAGGCACTCAATCAGCTGGCTT
>JAADGW010000274.1 GCA_013152145.1 Deltaproteobacteria bacterium | reverse complement strand
CAGCGACCGAACCGCCGCCGGAGATCCGTATCGATGCGGTCACCCTGCAGGGCGGTACGGTTTCTTTTACCGACCGCTCAATGGCACATATCTTCAGTACCACCATGTACCGGTTGGGCGGTCGCATCACCGGATTGACCTCTGATGAACAGATGCAGGCGGATGTCGACCTGCGTGGCGAGCTGGAGAACCATTCGCCGTTGACCATCACCGGCAAGTTGAACCCGCTCAGCAGGGATCTGTATGCCGACCTGACAATCCGCTTCAAGGATATCGACCTGGCACCGCTGACCCCCTATTCCGGCACTTATCTCGGCTATGTGATCGACAAGGGTAAACTCTATCTCGACTTGAGCTATCACATCGAACAGCAGAAGATCAAAGCCGACAACCGGATTATGATCGACCAGTTCACCTTCGGTGATTCAGTGCAGAGCGACAAGGCGACCTCGTTGCCGGTGAGCCTGGCGATTGCCCTGCTGAAAGACAGTAACGACGAAATTCATCTGGATGTGCCGATCTCCGGTGATCTGAATGATCCCAATTTCAGCATTATGGGGACAGTTTTCACCGTTCTGAAAAATCTGCTGGTTAAAGCGGCGACGGCCCCTTTTTCTCTGCTGGCCTCGATGCTCGGTGGCGGCGACGAGGATTTTACCACGATCGATTTCGACAGCGGGATTGCGCGGCTGAACGAAAGGCAGCTGAAAACCCTCGACAAATTGGCAACGATGCTGGGCAAACGCCCTTCTCTGACCCTGGAAATCAGCGCGTTTGTCGATCCGGATAAGGACCCTGAAGCCTATCGGAAAGATCAACTGCAGCAGCTGCTGGTCGAGGCCAAGTGGCGTGATTTAATGGAGCAGGGACAGGCACCGGAGACCCGGGAACAGGTCAGTCTCAGCCCTGAGGATTATCCGGTTTATCTGCTGAAAGTTTACAAAGAGGCCAATTTTCCGCGACCACGAAACTTTATCGGGATGTTAAAACGCTTTCCGGAGGCCGAAATGGAGAAACTGCTGCTGGCGAATATTCGCGTCGGAGAGGAGCAGCTTCAAGCCCTGGCGCAGGCCCGTGGCCAAGTGATCCGAAATACCCTGATCGCCGCCGATGAGGAGATTAAGCCGCGGATTTTCCTGAAAACCGTTGATATTTTCCAACCGCCGAAAAAAGGTCCCGTCAGTCGGGTGGAATTTAATATCAGCAGCAAATGAAAAATGTTGGCTTCCCCCGGTTGGTGGCTGCGGATCCCGCTCACCGGCCCACAGCTTGACCGGCGGCTCAACGGGTCCAGACAGCGCCTCAACCCGGCCCTGCTGGTCCCAAAAATACCGGGAAACTGAACCGATAGACTGCGCAGGATTGCTTTTCACCCCCGAGATCACCTATTCTCAAACTATTCACTGCCCCCCGACCTGAGACATGACATGGCTAAATTTAAACTGACCTCCAACTACCAACCGTGCGGTGACCAGCCACAGGCGATTGAGGAACTGGTCGCCGGTCTCGAGCGTGGTGACCGGCATCAGGTCCTGCTCGGCGTCACCGGCTCGGGCAAAACCTTCACCATGGCCAATGTGGTCAACCGGTTGCAGCGACCGACCCTGGTGCTGGCGCACAACAAGACGTTGGCGGCACAACTCTACGGCGAGTTCAAGGAACTGTTTCCACAGAATGCCGTCGAGTACTTCGTCAGCTACTACGACTATTACCAGCCGGAAGCCTACGTCCCCTCGACCGACACCTTTATCGAAAAGGACAGCTCGATCAACGAGGAGATCGACAAGCTGCGCCACAGCGCCACCCGCAGTCTGCTGACCCGTCGCGACGTGCTGATCGTCGCCTCGGTCAGCTGTATCTACGGTCTCGGCTCGCCGGAAGCTTACTACGGGATGCTGGTGAATCTCCAGGTGGGGATGGAGATCGAGCGCAACCAGTTTTTGAAACATCTGGTTGAAATTCAGTATCAGCGTAACGATATCGATTTTCATCGCGGCACCTTCCGGGTGCGCGGCGACAGCGTCGAGGTGTTTCCGGCCTATGAAGAAAAACGCGCCCTGCGGATCGAGTTTTTCGGCGACGAGATCGACGCCATCAGCGAGATCGACCCGCTGCGCGGTCAGGTGATCGACCGGTTAGAGCGGACCGGGATCTTTCCCGCCAGTCACTATGTTGCTACCAAGCCGACTCTGGAGCGGGCGATCAAGCAGATTCAGGACGAGCTGCAGCAACGCATCCAGTATTTTCGCGAGCGCGACATGCTGCTCGAAGCCCAGCGGATTGAGCAGCGCACCCTGTTCGATATCGAGATGATCGAAGAAATGGGCTACTGCCAGGGGATCGAGAATTACTCCCGCTTCCTCGACGGTCGCCAGCCGGGCGAGCCGCCGGCCACCCTGCTGTCTTACCTGCCGGACGACGCGCTGATGTTCATCGACGAAAGCCATGTCAGCGTCAGTCAGGTCGGCGCCATGTACCGCGGTGATCGCTCGCGAAAAGAGACCCTGACCAATTTCGGCTTCCGCCTACCTTCGGCACTGGATAACCGGCCGCTGATGTTCGAGGAGTTCGTCGCCCGGCAACCGCAGACCGTCTATGTCTCCGCCACCCCCGCCGACTACGAGCTGGAAAAAGCCGACGGCGTCTTTGTCGAACAGGTGATCCGCCCGACCGGGCTGATCGATCCACCGATCGAGGTGCGCCCGGCCACCGAACAGGTCGATGATCTGATCGAAGAGATCCGCACCACCACCGGCAACGGCATGCGGGTGCTGGTGACCACCCTGACCAAGCGGATGGCCGAGGATTTAACCGGCTACCTGCAGGAACTGGGTATCCATGTCAACTATATGCACTCCGATATCGACACCATCGAACGGATGCAGATCATCCGCGCCCTGCGCGAAGGGGAGATCGATGTGCTGGTCGGGATTAACCTGCTGCGTGAGGGGCTCGACATCCCCGAGGTGGCGCTGGTCGCAATCCTCGACGCCGACAAGGAAGGTTTTCTGCGCAGTGAACGTTCACTGATCCAGACCAGCGGCCGCGCGGCCCGCAACCTTGAGGGTCGAGTGATCATGTACGGCGATAAAATCACCCGCTCGATGCGGGCCTGCCTCGACGAAACCGACCGCCGCCGCGAGAAGCAGCTGGCTCACAACAAAAAACACGGTATCACTCCGCAGTCGGTGAAAAAGTCGCTGCGCTCGATTCTGGATGAAATCTCGACCCGGGACGGTTCTGAGCTGCTGGTCGCAGAAGAGCTGGCCGGATATGACAATCCGGACCAGTTGAAACAGCAGATTGGTGAACTGAAGCAACAGATGCTCGCGGCAGCGGCCGATCTCGATTTTGAAAAGGCGGCGGAACTGCGCGATCAGATGCTGCTGATGGAGAAACGGGAGTTGGCGTTACGTGGCTGAATTTCAGCAGAACTGCACCCCGGCACGGCAGATATGATTATCCATCGTTGTCGTCCAGGCAACCACGCCGGTCTTGCCGAGTTGAGTGTTGCTGATTTTTACCGGCTGTGATTTTTTTAGCGGATATCTGGTGATCAACCCCAGGCCGCCATGCGAGATATCAGTCAGGGTGGCTTTCACCTGCGTGGTCTGTTGGTCGCCGGCTCCGAGCGACTCGATAAACAGCTGGATCGTCTGCACCTGTGAGTCCCGCAGGTGGTTCCGTTTTTCGTAATCTTCCTCGCTCGAAAACGGCCGGGAGCCGTCAGTCTGATTCCCTTTATTGAGGCACTTTTCGACCAGAACCGTCAGGGTATCGACATTGAACGGCTTCTCGAGCAGATACCAGGTCCCCTGTTTTTTGGTCGCCCCGATCCGTTCAATCAGTTCACAATATTCGCTTTCCTGATTGGTCATCAGAATAACCGGGGCCTGAGGGAAGCGCTCGTCGATAATCTGCAGGAGCCGGAGACTGGCGGTATCGTCCAGATTGAGTGCCAGCAGGAACAGGTCGAAACGGAAGAGCTCCATCTTCCTGAGCGCTTCGTCAACACTGGTCGCCGTGATGAAATAAGGCCCCGCATCCCGGTATGCTTGCGACACCGCCAAAGGGATCAACATCTCGCTGTCGATGAGCAGGACTTTGCGGGGAGCGGTTTGCATTTGCGGCCTCCTGAAATTAAATTGAGCCGGACCCGTCAAATTGTGTCACGGCAACAAGAATACAACTAGAATTCTAGCAGATAACCACCGTAAGACAGCATCAAAAAGGGGGAAGGCTGGGACAATGAAACTCGGTGTGGATCAATACTTGCCGCTCTTCGATTGCCATATTGCCGGACCCACCTCCGAACTGAACCGGGCGATCACTTCTTCCAACTGCTTTTGCGACAGGGAGATCTTACCGTCGGGCAGCTGAATCGAGCGGTTCTGACCGACCACCACCTCTTCATAGATCCTGAGAGCCGCCGCCTCGTTCTGGTGGCAGAAGTGGATCAGGCGAGAAACGACTTCATGATTGGTGTAATAGCTTTTGTTCATGAGACACCTCCCCAAAACTGACAGCATCAATAGAGTCTATCCAAGTTTAACATCCATTGACGACTTGAAAAGCCAAAGCGGGCCACCTTTATGGAGAATCACCACGACTCGCTCTTTCCTCCGCCTGTTTTTTGTGCGATAGTCGACGGTGACCACAGAAATTTTTTCGGTGGTTTTTCTTTTTTGTCTGGAGAACGAAACGATGATCATTGACTGGTACCCGGGACATATGAAAAAGGCCCGGGCACAGATTGTCGAGATGCTGCCGCTGATCGACCTGTTTATCGAAGTGCTTGATGCCCGTCTGCCGGCCAGTAGCGCCAATCCCCTGTTGGAGAAGCTGCGCGGCGACAAACCCTGCATCAAAGTGCTGAATAAAACCGATCTGGCCGATCCGACCGTGACCGGCGGCTGGGTCGATTATTTCGACAAACAGCAGGGGGTCAGAGCCCTGCCGCTTGATGCAACCGACCGGCGCAATGTCGGGCTGCTGCCGAAGCTCTGTCGCAGACTGGTTCCGAACCGCGGCGGCAAAGGGCAAAAGCCGCTCCGGGTGATGATCATCGGCATCCCCAATGTCGGCAAGTCAACCCTGATCAACACCCTGGCGGGAAAAAAAATCACCCGGGTCGGCGACAAACCGGCCATCACCACCTGCCCGCAACAGATCGACCTGCGGAACGGGATTCTGCTCTCCGATACGCCGGGGTTGCTCTGGCCGGTGCTGGAAGACCCGAACGGGGCCTGTCGTCTGGCGGCCAGCGGCGCTATCGGTGACAACGCGTTTGATACGACCGAGGTCTCCCTGGCCACCGTCGCCTACATCTGCGGTAAGTACCCGGCCCTGCTGTTGAAACGTTACAAGCTGCCGGAGCTGCCGGAAACGCCGACGGCAATTTTGCAGGAGATCGGTCGCCGCCGCGGTTGTCTGATCAGTGGTGGTGAAGTCGATCTGCACCGCGCGGCAGAACTTTTTTTGCGGGAGCTGCGCGGTGGCAAGCTGGGCAGAATCAGCCTGGAACGCCCGGGAGAGATCCTGACCGGCCGCCCCAGCGTGGAAACAACCCCCGATGAACCCGCCGTTTAATTGCCGCGGTTGCGGCCACTGCTGCCTCAACCTGATCGATGCCTATAACGGTTGCGTCAGTGATGCCGACCTGCAACGCTGGCAAAAACTGGGGCGCGATGATCTGCTCGCGTGGGTTAAGACCCTTGAACTCGGTCCCGGCAACCGGCTGCATACCGCCTGGGTTGATCCGCAGACCGGTGAGGACGTGGAGCGTTGCCCCTGGCTGCTCGACAAGCTCGACGGTCGCGGCCACCTCTGCGGCATCGACAGCATCAAACCGGACCACTGTCGGGCTTACCCGGAACACCGACAACACGCCGCCACCACCGGCTGCCGAGGCTACGATAAGCCGGCGGCCCCGATTACCGAAACTCGACAGGAAGGCCGATCTGATGAAAAATAAAACCAAGGGTAAAGACATCTACGTGACCGATATCTCCTTTGATGCCGGGGAGGAAGACCTGAAAAAACTGTTCTCTGTCTGCGGCACGGTCCGCTCCGTCCACCTGCTTACCGATGCCAGGACAGGGAATTTTAACGGCCGGGCGTTCGTTTGTATGGCCAGCGACGCAGAGACCAAAGAAGCGATCAACATGCTCGACGGTACCCGCCTGATCAATCGCTGTATCAGCGTCTGTGCAACCCGGGAGAAGCCAGCGGCCGAACCCTTTGCCGCAACGGAAAAGCGCCCGCGACAGCGCAGACAACCGAAGGGGCGGCGCAAGTAACGCTCGCCTCGACGTACCGCTTTCAGCGATTTTTCCCCTCGCAACTTTCCCCCCGATAGCCGCCGCCGACGGCTATCGATACCACATGGGATGCTTACGCACAAACTGAGCGTCAAGAGGTAACTTCCTGATTTAACTACAACACCGAAAAAAAGGGGGCCATTGTGCTGCTCTTTTTTTTGCCCGGATTTTCATAATTCATGTACATTGGGAGCTCATACCCTTCGAATGCTCGGTTTTCTACGCTGTGACGGACGAACATGAACAGTGATTTTTTCCAGATAACGGTTGCGCTGGCGGTCATCCTGATCAGCGCCCTGGTCGGTGGTCGCCTGGCAACACTCTGCCGGATTCCACGGGTCACCGGTTACCTGCTGGCCGGCCTGCTGGTCGGGCCGTCCTTTGCCGAGCTCAGCGGCTTACCCCAACTGGTTTCTCGTTATGCCCTCGATGAACTGTCGATCATTTCCGATATTGCCCTGGCCCTGATCCTGATGAATATCGGCGGCCAGCTGCGCACCGAAAACCTGCGCCGCTGGAAGCACCGTATTTTCCTGTTTTCCCTTTCTGAAACGCTGATCACCGGACTGCTGGTCGGTTTGTCGGTTTTTGTTGTCAATTTTTTCCTGCTGCAAACAACCCTTTCGTCACTGACACTGCTGCAGACCTCCAGCTTCTTTGCTGTTTTTACCGGCATCATCGCTATCGCCACAGCGCCGGCGGCAACGCTCATGGTCATCCGTGAATACGAGGCCGAAGGTCCGGTCACCAGCACGTTGCTGACCCTGGTCGGACTCAACAACCTGATTTCCGCATTCGCCTTTGCGATTGCCACCCAGCTGTTAATTTCTCCTTCCGGAAATCTGGCAACCCTCGGCTATCAGCTATCGATGCCCCTTGTCCTGGGTGGTGCCTTCGGTTTCGGCGTCTCGATCTGGGCGCAGCGACTGGAACTTTCCAGCGAACATAAAATCCTGCTGCTCGGCAGTGTCACGACGGTAGTTGCCCTCAGCCGTGCAATCGGCCTGGAACCCCTGCTCTCCTGCATGGCACTGGGAATAGTTCTGGCGAACAGCTCGCCGCGCTGGCACCGGCTGGTGAAATCATTGAACGAGATCGACTACCCGCTCTACGTAGTCTTTTTTGTCCTCGCCGGGGCCAACCTGCACATTGCAACCCTCAGCCATATCGGACTGCTGGGCGTTGCTTACATTCTGGCCCGCACGGTCGGCAAACTGGTCGGCGGCTGGTGCGGAGCAAAACTGGGCCATTTCGGCGGTCGCGAACGAAGCTGGATCGGCATGTCGCTGCTGGCCCAGGCCGGTATGGCCATCGGCCTGGCAGCAACACTGAAAAATCTCTGGCCGGAAGGGGGAGCTCTGATTCAGACCGTGATTCTCGGCTCAGTGGTCATCTTTGAACTGATCGGTCCGCTGGCAGTCCGCCACGGCCTGATCAGAGCGGGCGAAGTCCCGATCCTTTCGGTGTTGCGCAAAAGAGCCCCACAGGGGACGATGGAGGGCTTGCACAGCGTTGTTCACCATTTCCGTACCAGCCTCGGCCTGCCGGCCGGGCATAAGGTGGCAGACCCCGGCGACATTTTGGTCCGACATGTCATGCGCCACAATGTCGAAACCATCCATCACGGGACCAACTTTCAGGAACTGTTGCGCGTCATCGCCCACAGCCGCTACGATCGCTTTCCGGTTATTGATGATGAACACAACTTTGTCGGTATTATCAATTACACCGAGATCCGCAACCTGCTGTTCGATCCGTCACTCTCCGATCTGCTGGTGGCAAAAGACCTGGTCTCTGCTGTACACCATTCTATCCCTCCTGACACCCCGTTACGAGAGGCCCTGAAGACTTTTCGGAAAAAACGCAATATCAGCTACTTTCCCGTCATTGCGCCGGACAACCCGAAAAAACTGCTCGGTATCCTCAGCCAGAATGATGTCCTGTCCGCCTTTCGTCGCCTTGATCTCGGCGGCTGAGGACGCCTATCCTTAATAAAGCTGGACACAACGGCTGCGCTTTTAGCCACCGGGGGAGGACGCTGATGCAAACCGGGAGCTCGTGACACCGGTGCTCTTGAGCCGCTTGCTTTTGTCCGTGGGGAAATGGTAAAAACAGTCGGTCGCTTACAACGGTGGTGGCTCCCGGATGAAGGACATCGGGCTTCGGGAGCACAGGGGGGCGGAGGTTCAGATCCTCTCGCCCCGACCCTTTTCCGCGGTTTAAAAAACGACCCCTTGCGGTCGCTTTTTACGTTTGGAGATAACCCATGACTTCAACCCTGCTGCTCATCGGCGCTTATCTGATCGGTGCCATCCCGACCGGGGTCATCATGACTAAACTGGCCGGTGGTGAAGATATCCGCCAGCTCGGCAGCGGCAATATCGGTGCCACCAACGTCTACCGGACCGCCGGCCGCAAACTCGGGGTGATCACCCTGCTCGGCGACTGCCTGAAGGCGGTCATCCCGCTGCTGATTGCCGACTACGCGTTTCACTACCAGGGTGGTGCACTGGCGCTGGTCGGCCTGGCGGCCTTTATCGGTCACTGTTTCCCGATCTATCTCGGCTTTAAAGGAGGCAAGGGGGTGGCGACAGCCCTCGGGGTTTTTCTGGTGCTTTCGCCCCAATCAATCCTCGCGGCCCTGATCCTGTTTATTTTAGTCCTCTGGCGCTGGCGTTACATCTCCCTCGCTTCGATCTCAGCGGCAGCCGCTATTCCTTTCCTGATCCTGCTGTTCGAGCGGTCGCTGCCGGTCTTTCTGGTCAGTCTGGCGATTGCCGGAATCGTCATCTGGCGTCATCGAGCCAATATTGATCGCCTGCGGACCGGGACGGAAAACCAGTTCAGCCTGTAAAGAGAGTCTTGATGCGCAAACTGCTGCTCAGCCTGACCCTGATGTTACTGATCGTTGTCGGCGGAATAAGTTATCAACAGCTGCTGACCCCCCTGACCCCGTCCGAAGCGGTGACTTACCGACTGAAACCGGGCACCAGCCTCAGCCGGGTGGCCGAGGATCTGCAGACCGCCGGAGTCGTGCGTAGCGCCAATGCGCTTAAATTTTTTGCCCGGTGGCACGATCAGGGGGGGGAAATCCAGAGCGGAACCTACCGCTTCGTGACTGCGGCCACACCGGAGCAGATCCTTGAACGCCTGGTGGCCGGTGATGTCGAAAAGGTCAGCCTGACAATTCCCGAGGGCTTTACCCAGCAGCAGATTTTCGCACGGATCGCCGACAAGGGCTACGGTGACCAGAAACGGCTGCAACAGCTCGCCACCGATCCGGCCTTCATCAAGTCGCTGCAGCTGAAGGCGACCAGCCTCGAAGGCTATCTGTTTCCCGAAACCTATCTGTTTGCCCCGGGGATCGATGAGGCTGAGTTGCTCAGAATGATGGTCAACCAGTTTCACAAGGAACTCGATCCGGTGCTGCTGGCCAAAGCAAAGCAGCACAACCTCACCCTCCATCAGCTGGTCACCCTGGCGTCAATCATCGAAAAAGAGACCGGAAAAGTCGATGAGATGCCGCTGATCTCCTCGGTTTTTCACAACCGGCTGCGCCGCGGCATCCCGCTGCAGACCGATCCGACTGTGATTTACGGCATTCAGAATTTCGACGGCAACCTGACGCGCAAACAGCTGAAAAGCCCTACCCCCTACAACACCTATACCATTCACGGGCTGCCGCCGGGGCCGATCGCCAGCCCCGGTCTTGCCGCCCTGCGTGCAGCAGCTGAACCGGCCGCGACAGACTACCTTTATTTTGTCGCCCGCGGTGACGGCAGCCATCAGTTTTCGACAACCCTGAAAGAACACAATCGCGCCGTCCGACGCTATCAATTAGAACACCGCCGATAGTTACCTTTTTCAGTCATATTTGCTATCCTGAATACTTGAAGCCCTTTGGGAGGAACCGATGAGCGATTATTATGAGCGTGCAGACCTGAAAAATTTTGCCGATATCGGCAAGGAAGCGCCGGAACTGGCCGATAAGTTTTTTGCTTATTACGACAGCGTATTTGCCGAAGGCGAGTTGACGGAACGTGAAAAAGCATTGATCGCCCTGGCCGTTGCCCACGCGGTCCAGTGTCCCTACTGCATCGAAGCCTACACCACCAGCTGTCTTGAAAAGGGCTCCAACCTTACGGAGATGACCGAGGCGGTCCATGTCACCAACGCCATCCGCGGCGGCGCCTCGCTGGTTCACGGCATGCAGATGCGCAAATTGGCGGAAAAGGTTTCACTGTAGATGAACGAACAACCGGATAGATTTCCCCGGCCGCCGGGGCTGCAGCGCTTCAGCGAGCGACTTGCCGAGCACCGGTTGTCGCTGACCCGTGAGCAGACAACCACGCTGCAGATCAACACCGGCCTGCTCTGCGACCTCTGCTGCCGCCATTGCCACCTGGAGGCCGGACCGCAGCGGAGCGAGATCATGAGCCGCGCAACCATGGAGCAGGTCATCGCCCATGCGCAGCGGGTCCATTATCAAACCGTCGATATCACCGGCGGCGCCCCGGAGCTGGTCCCCGAGCTGCCTTATCTGATCGAACAGCTGGCTCCGCAGACAGATCGTCTGATGCTGCGGACCAATCTGACGGCCTTGAGCCGCCCGGATAAACTGGCTTTAATCGATCTGTTCAAACAGCACAAGGTGGTGCTGGTGGCGTCATTTCCGGCAACCAACACCGGTCAACTTGAGGCCCAGCGGGGTATCGGGGTGATGGCTTCCTCCCTGCGTATGCTGAAACAGCTCAATGAAGCGGGTTACGGGATGACCGGCAGCGGTTTACAACTTGATCTGGTGGCCAATCCCGCCGGGGCCTTTCTGCCGAGCGGACAGGAGCAGGCGGAGAAAAAATTCAAACGCGACCTGGCCCGCAAATGGGGGCTGCAGTTCAACCAGCTCTACATCTTCGCCAACGCGCCGCTGGGCCGTTTCCTGCACTGGCTGCAACAATCGGACAATCTGCAGAGCTACATGGAGAAGCTCGCCGCCGGATTCAACCCCTGCACGGTCGAGGGCCTGATGTGCCGCGGCCTGCTCTCGGTCAACTGGGACGGCTACCTGCACGATTGTGATTTTAATCTGGCGGCCGGTGTCCCCTTGTCCGGTATAGTGACCCATATCAGTGAACTGAACGATTACCCGGAAAGGGGGATGGCCGTTGCCGGCGGTGAGCATTGCTATGCTTGCACCGCCGGATCCGGCTTTACCTGAGGCGGGGGGATAGCGACCTAGTCAGGTTGCCCAAAAAACCAGGCCGGGCCGACTCGAAATCTGAGTCGGCCCGGCTTTTTTGATGGAAGGTACAAGCACAAGGACCCACCAGGCACTCAAGCTGGCGTCTTTCTGGCTTTCCCATTGTTTTTTTGTATAATAACCGTAACTATTCAGCAGCGCGATGGATGACCTCGCGCTGCCCACTCCAAGGGCCGCATGAACCCATCCATGGGGCTTGACCGTCGCCATCCGGCTGAATAGTTACAAAATTACAAAAATGGAGACATGTTGATATGTATAAATATCAATCAAGTTGTGATACAACCACAAGAAAACAAACACTCCACTGGAAATCGTTTATTGTAGCTTTTGTAGTTGCCTTTTTTATAAATATATTAATTTCTGCAGTTACTGGTATCGAACAGCAAAAAAACATTATATGGACGGTACTTTGGATTTACTTATCTATAGAAGCTTGGGAATTTTGGCAATGGAAGTCATTGATACCATATCCACTATACATTGCTGCGTGCCTAATATTTATATTAGGCATATCAAATAACGGTATTAGTTATTTGTCTTTGTCTTTGTCGAATATATTAGTCTTGATTCTGCTCAACATTGGAGGGCTTACGACTTTCTATTTACTTCTTCGCAAATCAAAACAAAATTGTTATGATTATTCTTTATGTGTATCAGCCAAATCTTCAGATTCACCTGATAATGATGTAACTGTAGTTCCTGTAACAACCAATTATTCAAAAAATAT
>JAADGW010000278.1 GCA_013152145.1 Deltaproteobacteria bacterium | reverse complement strand
CCCCTGCTCCCCGGCATAACGCGCCGAATGGACACCGGGAGCACCGTTCAAGGCGGCCACAACCAGTCCACTGTCATCTGCCAGGGTCAGGAAACCGCTGAAGGCCGCCATCTGCCGGGCTTTCTTGCGAGCATTTTCCGCGAAAGTCGCCCCATCCTCGATCACTTCGGGCGGATTTTCCAGCTGGTCAAGACCGACAACTGTAATCCCCGTCTCTGCCATCTGCCAACAGGCGACGAATCTCTTTCAGCTTGCCCTGATTTCCGGTCGCGACCAGCAGCTTCACATCAAATCCCCAGGGCCTGCTGTTGCAGTTCAGTCAGTTGCACGCAGCCGTACATGGCCAGATCGCGCAGTGCATCCAGCTCATCCGGTGAAAAAGGTTCCTCCTCTGCGGTCCCCTGCACCTCAACAAACTTACCACTGCCGGTGATAACAAAATTCATGTCAACCTCGGCCGTGGAATCTTCGGCATAGTTCAGATCGAGCAACGGTTTGCCGTCAACAATACCGACACTGATGGCAGCAACACTGTCTTTCAACGGGATTGTGGCAAGAGCCCCCTTTTCAACCAACCCGGAGAGAGCATCGTAAAGCGCGACATAAGCACCGGTAATCGACGCCGTACGGGTGCCGCCATCCGCCTGCAGAACATCACAATCGATCTGTATGGTGATCTCACCCAAGGCCTCAAGGTCGGTGACGGCACGCAAAGAGCGGCCGATCAGACGTTGAATCTCCTGAGTCCGGCCGGAGATTTTACCCTTGGCCGCTTCCCGTATCGAGCGGGTGTGGGTCGCCCGTGGCAGCATGCTGCTGTATTCGGCGGTCACCCAGCCGCGTCCCTGGCCACGCATAAAAGGCGGAACCCGCTCCTCAACCGAGGCATTGCAGAGGACCTTGGTTTCGCCGCAGCAGACCAGCACCGAACCTTCGGCGTAACGCGTGAACCGGCGCTGAAAACTGATCGGCCGCAGCTGATTTGCCTGGCGGCTGTCAATTCGTTGTGTTTCGGTCGAGCTCATTCAATTTCTCCTTCTTCGACTTGGCGTAGCTGCGAATCCCTTGATAGAGCGCCTGTGCCAGTCGTTCCTGGTATGTCTCATCCTGCAGCTCGGCTAATTCTTCAGGATTGCTCAGATAGCCGAGTTCAACCTGCACGGTCGGCAGACTGCCTCGCCCCAACGACAGCAGCGGCGAAGTAAAAATTCCATTCACAGCAATACCGGCTGTCCGCAACGCCAGGGCCAGATTGTCGGCCAGTTGGCGACTGCCGTTCTCAACCGGTGCAGCGTCCCCTGCTGCGGCTGCCGTCGGCAGACTCGCCTCAGCGGGACGGATAAACAGACTGACACCGTGCGGTTCAGCAGAAAATGATGCCTGGGCATGCAGCAGCAACCAGAGGTCAACGTCCTCCTTCGAGGCCGGTTTCAGCCGCTGTTCCAGAGTCAGCTCGTAATCACCGTCGCGGCTTAAATAGATCGGGATGCCGAGCTTCATTTTCAGCTGTTTGCTCAGTTTTTCGGCGACTTCGAGGTTGACTTCTTTTTCTTTAAAACCGGAACTCGCAATCACCCCGGAGTCGAGTCCGCCATGCCCCGGATCGATGGCGACAGCACGGATCAGCGGCCCGCTCTGTTTGCTTTTTTTATTGAGCAGAAAAGCAAACAGTTGTTCGAGGCGACTGGTCTCCTCGCTGCTCACGGTGTCGACATCAGGGTCCAGATTACGAAAATAGATCGGTCGGCCGGTCAGCATGGCCAGCTGGTTGAGAACAAAATTGTCGGTCACCCGCAAACGACCGTCGATAAAGCAGGGCTTGTTCTGCAGCGGATAATAATCTTTACCGAGTTTCATATAACTGCTGGCCGGAGAGATTTCCGCCCAACCGCGGCGGGTCCGAATACGAAAGATATGCTTGATGGAATTCCAGTGACCGGTCAAACCGACGGCATCCAGCGCATCCTCGATTGCCACATAGGTCACCCCGTTCCGTTGGTAAACATCCTCAAGACGAACGGGATTTTTGCCGCGCGGGGCAATGTCAACCGCGGCCGACAACGGACCGGCAACCAACAGAATCAGTAGTATGGAAAGAATCAGACGCATCACGACTCCAAGATCAAGGCCGCTCGGTTATAACCCGGTTTTCAACCTGCTGTCAACGAAAGTGCCCGGCATCAGGAGCTTTCCGCGAGCAGCTGCTCACCGGGAACCGGAGACAGTTCAAGCGCCTTGAACAGACGTCGGGTCAGCAGCCGCTCCAGTTCCTGCTGGGCGGCATCATCTTCGCCCATCTCGCGGATCTGACCGCCGGCGATCATGCCGTGGCCACCGGCGGTCCCCAACCCCTCAACCATCTGCTGAATCACCTGGCCCAGCTTGGCATCATGCTCAAGAGCCCGCATCGACAGAATCTGGGTACCTTCGTACCAGCCCATCCCGAGTACGTACCTGATCCCTTGCTGCCGCAACAGAAAATCCGCCAGTTCGGCCACCAGGTCCGGGTGGCTGATCTGGCGCAGATTAAAAACCAGCACCGGACCATATACCAGGGCATTTTCGATGGCGGTCCGAAAACTGAAAAAATATTCGCGGGGAACCTGCGGATGGATGATATCAAAAAGGATCCGGTTGTTCGACAGAGGCAGCAGCTTCAGGTAAGCCTCGCGGTCGGCCTTGGACCATTCCCGGCCCAGATCCTGGGTCTCCGACTTGATCGCATAAAACTAAAACAGGCTGGTGGCCAGTCGGGTATTGATCGAAACCTGCTGCAGACAGAGATATTCGTAAAGGATGGTGGCCGAAGCCCCGTATTGGGTACGGATATCAACCCAGTAAACGGCTGACAAGTCGGTTTTTGGAGCATGGTGATCGATCACCAGATGAACCGGACGCTCGCCGGGAAAGGAATTATTACCGGTGTTCGGCTGCGTATCGACCATACAGACAACGGCAAACTGATCGATATCAAGTTCACAGATCGGCACCATCCGGATTTCCAGCAGTTCGACCATGCTGCGATTTTCACCGCGACCGATAATGCCACCGTAAGCGATCACGGCATCCTGGCCGGTTTTCACCAGCAGCAGATGGCGCAAGGCAACCGCCGCGGCAATCGAGTCCGGGTCCGGGTTGTCATGGGTGACAATCAGTACCCGTCCCCGTCCCCGGGTCCATTCGATCAACGCCGCAACCGAATCGTTATCAGCAGTAAAGGGGGAACGACTCTGTGTCGCGGGGCCGGTATCAGCGGCGGACATCAGGGTCAGTCCTCCGCCCGATCGCCTGCATCACCAGATCAACAGCCTCTTCAGGGGTGTTCACGGCGACCGCATCACCCAGCGCCTGCCAGCTGTTCAGATGAACAACCATCTTGCCCAACTTCAGCCCGATCGCCATTTCCGACAGGGTACCGTATTCACCCTCGATAGCGATCAGAGCATCCGCAGTATGGGCAATGATGATGTTGCGCGCATGCCCCATATTGGTCACGATCGGCAGAGTGACGTAAGGATTGGCGTTCGCTGCCGAGGAACCGGGCAGTACGCCGATAACATCCCCCCCGGCGTCGAAACAGCCCCGCGAGGAGGCCTCCATCACCCCACCGAGCCCGCCGCAAACCAGTACCGCATCGTTTTCAGCAATCAACCGGCCGACCTGGTAAGCCAGGTCTTTTCCGGCAGCACTCACTTCGCCGGCGCCGATCACCGCGATCATTTTTTTCTGTCTCATCCAGCCATCTCCTCCAGGCGATTTTCCGTCCGGCGCAACCGTCCGGTTGCAGCTACAGTCCAAAGTGAGGATAAAACACCCCGGCGATCAATGGAATACCCTGAATAACATAAAAAACTCCAAAAGTTGGTAACTATTCAGCAGCGCGATGGATGACCTCGGGGTGCCCACTTCAAGGGTGTCTGTCGCCTGGATGGCGACAGTCAAGCCCCATGGATGGGTTCATGCGCCCTTGAAGTGGGCACCCCGAGGTCATCTGGCTGAATAGTTACAAAATTCCCGGAACAAACCCGCTCTGGTCTTCAACCGCACATAATTTTCAACAATGAATAATATTGATCGGCCCGTCGGCCAACTGCTCAAGACCTTCGAGAATACCCCAGGGGGAACTGTCGATGACGACGACCGGAACCCGCAACGCCCGGGTCAGGTCATCAACCGTCAGATCATCCAGCAGAACCTGCTCACCCTCTCGCAACATGACGTCGGGGAGCAAGCCCCCCTGCCCGAGCTCCAGCCGGGACAGCTGCTCGAGCAGGTCA
>JAADGW010000118.1:2427-3543 GCA_013152145.1 Deltaproteobacteria bacterium | reverse complement strand
GCAGCTGCTCCGCAAGCAACCGACCGATCAGAGCACGCTGAGAGAGAGGATTCTGTCGATCGACATAATCACCGTTCATCCGCACGGCAAGCGTCAAGTGTTCAACCGCTTGCGGCAGAGCCCGCAGTTGCAGCAGGATCTCGCCGCGCAACAGCTCACCGTGAGCTTCATCGGGATAACGCCGCGAAAGTTCGTCCAGTTTCAACAGTGCCGATTCGTACTTCCCCGCATCCCGCAAAGTGTTGACCGGGGCGTAAAGCCGTTCCAGGAAACTGGCCTTGGCCTGATAAGCCATATCGCGTTCCAGCGCCTTGTTCACCGTCAGATTCTGCTGCGCGGCCTGCGACCCGCCTTCGAGCAGCAGGCCGCCGATACGCAAGCGAGCAGCAGAACTCCGAGCAGGATGTCAAAGCGATCCTTCAACAACGTTTAAAACTCCTGATAAGGGGGCATGTTGGCGCGCTTGGCCATCTCCCGCAGCTGGTCGTAATCGCTGTCCTGCAGCACATCAAAACCGTCGATCCAGGCCGAAGCGAGCACCTTCAATCTTTCCCCCTGATAATCGACCGTGTCGGCAGTGGTGAGATCGACCAGCGTCTGACGGAATTTCTGTACCAGCTGCGGATCAAGGCCTTTGCGGGCACCGAATGTACAGTAGGGAAAAATCGGACTCTGCCCGAGGATGACAAAATCATCGGCGCTGATCTTGCCGGCGCGGGTCATCAGCTCAAGATCGAGCGATGGCGCGGCCGCTACATCGAATTGACCGAAATAAACCCCGTAAATCACCTTTTCGTGTTTAAACGAACCGGCCGGGATCGCGTAATAAGCGATATCCAGTTCCGGGTCGATGCCGTTGCGCAACAGCAGATCATACTGAGCGAGGAAGCCGCTCGGCGCCAGTTGCGGACCGAAAATCATCCGCTTGCCTTTGACATCCTGCAGGGTTTTAATCCCGCTGCCCTTTCTGGCGATAATCGTACCGGCCGTGTACGAGCCATAATTACCGCGTTTTTCGGTTGCCACCAGTTCAAGCTGCTGTTCCTTATGCAGAATCAGATAGATCAGCGAGTTGGTGTGGGTAAAGTCAAACTCACCGGCAGCGAAACGTTCGGG
>JAADGW010000118.1:0-2386 GCA_013152145.1 Deltaproteobacteria bacterium | reverse complement strand
CCCAGCCGGTCGGACAGGTATTTCGTCAGCGGTGCGAACCGCTGCAGGGTTTCCTGCTTGCTGTTGCAGTTCATGTAACCGATTTTCATCACCGGTCGCTCACCATTGTTCTGGCAGGCACTCAACAGCAGCAGTAACGATAAGGCGGCAAGCCGCAGCAGCAAAGACAAAGCAAACCTCATAAAGATTGAATTATTGCGGCGCGACCACAGGTGTTTGCAGCGGCGCAGCGATTGTTATTCTGCCGACAGTCGGACGTGTGTTGTGGTCGAGAATCCGCGGCGACGCAGCGTACCAGTTTTCCGCCACCTTAAAATCATCCTCGCCGTCGTTGACCAGGGTGAACTGATGATTTGCCCGCAGCTGATTGTTGACCACCTCACCGCCGGCATCGCGGACTTTAATCCCGGCCCGGCCGTTATCGACAATCCGGTTGGAGATGAGATCGGCTAAACTGTCTTCAAGATAGATACCATGTTCCAGGTTACCGCTGATCAGGTTGCCGCGAGCTTCACCGCGACTGCGTTGCAGATAGAGCCCCCGGCGATTGCCGCTGAGTTGATTATTCAGCAGAAAAAACTCGGAGTCACGCAGACTGACCCCGTTGATTCGATTGCCGGCGATCAGACTGTCCTCAAGCCGCAGTTTGACATAGACCGCACGAATTCCCCAGTTGTTGTTCAGAATCCTGCTGCGCAGCAACTTGACCGTCGAGTCGCGGAACTGCAGGCCGTTAAAATTATTTTCGAACCGACAATCATCGAGCAGCACATCCGATTCCTGAAACTGGGCAGCGCGCTGATTGTAGCGAAAACGGCTGTGATACAGCTCGACGCGCGCGAAATGGGCATGAAAACCGCGATAGGCATATTCGACCCGGCAATATTCAAGCAGGTTGGCATTCTCCTCGCTCATCACCATATTGATCGCACCCCAATCGCCGGGCCGGGGGTCGGCCTCCGCGGAGGTGAAAATAATCGGCTCTGCCGCCGTGCCCCGAGCGATCAGACGTCCCTGAATAAAAATCTCATGCTCACCGATCTGATCCGCGTTGCTGTCGTAACGAGTGAAACGCACCCGGGTTCCGGGGCGGATTTCAAGCGTTGTGCCCGCCGCCACCGTCAGAATCCCGTCAATCAGCACATCCCCTTCCCAGACGGTATCCTGATACAGGGAGGTCTCGCCCTGATAATACAGTGACGCTTCGGCCGAAAGCGGCAACAGCAGAAAAATCAGCAGCAGGCGCAGCATCAATCAAGCTCCCGGGAATAACGCAAAAAATCCTGTCGATTGTTGGTCACGCGATTGGACGGGTCGAACGATACACCTTCCGGCAACACCACGCCACGATCATTCTCTTCGATCCGGTTGCCGATAAAGCGCCCCCGGCAGTTACGGCCGAGATAAAGCCCCTCTTCCTGTTGATTGACGATCCGGCTGCGACTGACCTGCGGAGCGCTTCGGTCCCAACAGAACAGACCCGCCTCGCCGTCGATCAACAGGCTGTCGGTGATCTGCGGGGCGCTCTGCTGCTGCAACAGAATACCGTAACGGCTGCGGCGGACCTGCAGAAAACGGATCTGCGGCGAAGCATCAAGGCAGAGCACGCCGACTTCGGCCTGTTCAAGCAACAGATGTTCAAGTTGCACCTGCTCGCTGTTGACCAGTTCCAGACCGGACCAGAGGATCGCCTCCGGGTCGGTTGAAATCGGTTTGATAACAATCGGCCGGGCAGCGGTTCCAACCGCCCGCAAACTGCCGCGCACCAGGATTTCCACCTCGCGGGAAAGAAACTCCGGACCGATTTTACTGCTGTCGGTCGGTTGAACATAGATGGTCGTGCCCGGTTTTATCGTCAGCGTGAGCCCGGCGGGGACCTGCAGATCGGAGGTCAATAAATAATCGCCGGCGAGAACCCGGTCCCGAGGGTGCCGCCGATAACCGGCAACCGTGAAGGATCAAATGACGGCCGGGAAGACGGCGTAACAACACAACCGAACAGCAGCAGTGTCGGGATAGCGAGCAGCAGCAACTTCATGTTCCGCCTGTTCCGCCACGTTGCAGATAAGTCTGCCGGACCACTGCGGCCGGCAGCATGATGATCAATTGCATAGACCTGAACCATTAACGGGGAATTTCGCTGTTCAACATATCGGAGTCAAGATTAGGAAAAGCAAAGAACGTACCGAACTGGACAGCCGGGCAGCTCAGGCTCTCACACTGAAAATATGAAGAGACAACTCAACTCTTCAGCCAAATGGCCTCGGGGTGCCCACTTCAAGGGTGTCTGTCGCCCGGATGGCGACAGTCAAGCCCCAGGGATGGGTTCATGCGGCCCTTGGAGTGGGTACCCCGAGGCCATTCCTCGCGCGGCTGAATAGATTAC
>JAADGW010000020.1:2040-3748 GCA_013152145.1 Deltaproteobacteria bacterium | reverse complement strand
CCGGGCGAAACGGAACGGCCTGTTCACCATGCTGAACTATTTGGTGTTTCCGGGGATCAATGACCGCGAAGAAGAAATCGACCAGCTGCTGGAATTGATCGAATCCACCGGTATCGACCTGATTCAGATGCGCAACCTGAGTATCGATCCACTGCTTTACTGGAACGCTATGGGAGCCAAAGGGGAAGGAATCGGCATGAAGGCCATGCTCGACCGGATCAAAAGAGAAATTCCGCGAATTCAGTTCGGCTATTTCAACCGGACCAAGGATAATTTCTATCCGGAAGGGTTCGCCGACGACTGGCCGCTGCCGGCAACACTGTAACCGACTGACAGTTCAGGCCAAAAATCACACCGGCCACGGATCACCGCCATTACCAGAACTGCCAGTTGCCGCTCTGTAGAACGTACCCCCCCAACACCAGGTTGGTTACCGCATGCGCCAGGATGCACTGATTGATGCTCCTGGTCCAGTAAAGCAACAGGCTGTAAGCCACCCCGGCCATAACCCCCGCCAGCACCAGGTTATGCTCCAGACCGAACAACAGCGAACCGACGGCAAAGGATGCCAGGCTGTACGTGCCGATACGAACAGCCATAAAGTTGGAGTCGATAATATAACGCAGCAAAAAGGAGCGCCAGAACAGCTCCTCCATAATCGGCACCACCAGGACGGCACCGAAGAGACGGAAAAAAATCAGGTTGTTTCGGAGGATTCCGCTTTCAATCAGGGTCGGATCAAATCCCTGACTCTCGCCGAAGGTGGCAAACCCCCAATCCATATTGATCCAGAGAACAAAAACCAGCAGGCCGAGCAGAATGCTGCCGACGGTATGCGAAAGGTTTTTGAAATCAGCCCAGCGCAGTTCGGCGTAACGCCGCATGAACAAAAACAGCAAGGCTGCCACCACCAGCGCTTTAATCGGATACAGGTAGAGCAGTTGCTCCCCGGAAAGACTCAACATGCCTTGCGCGACGGCCCATTGCAGCCCCTGCTGCAGGCCGATAAAGCCCATAAAAACCGCAAACGGGATTATCCGGATCCAGCCCTCTCTGCTCATGCTCCCTCCAGAATTGAACGATTTACTCGAAATTTTTCTCCGCAGCACCCGCTTGATCTACCTGCGCATGCTCATACCGGTGACCGATCACGTCGGTTACCTCCAGCATGAAAGCTGCAAAATCATTTTCAAGTGACGCCTGACAGCGCTCCAGTTCCGCAATTCCCTGTGCCAGGGGGAATTTGTGCTGCAAACGCATTTCCAGTCGGCGCAGAACCTTTGACACAACATCGGTGTGCTGATACGAGGTCAACCAGTCGTGCTCGATCATGTGCGGCAACTGCTGCTGCAACGCCGCCGGCAGTAAGGCGTAATTTGACTGCAGGCCCCGGTAGACATCCTGAGCAAAAGCGGTTAACGGCCGGGATGAATATTGTCGCCAGTGGCGAGCCAGAAAATGATCGTAAAAGACGTCAACGAGAATACTGCGAGCGTAACGGAATCGCGGGTCAAGCCGTCGCCGACTCCGCTGAAAGGCGCGGCTCTGCTGGGTGTAGCTGTCGAGGCGGCGATGCAGCCGCAGGTGCCGACTTAACTCGTCAGGCAGATCGGCGGGTATCGGGCCTTTGACAAAATCACCCATCAAAGATCCGCACCAAGCCAGGGCTGTCGGTGCCGAAAAGTAGAGATGGGCCAAATAGTTCACG
>JAADGW010000020.1:0-2022 GCA_013152145.1 Deltaproteobacteria bacterium | reverse complement strand
CGTCACCCTCCAACTTCTCGAGCAGGGCTTTAATTTCTGCGGTCGCCGGATGACTTTCGTTGCCGGTCGTCAACAAGCGGTGGAAAAGGTCAAGCATGATGTCACGCTGACCGGAACGGACAAAACGTTTCGTCAACTCCCCGAGTTGTTTACCGGCCTCGTCTTCACTGCTGACCAGCCGCCAGAACTGCTCCGAGGCCCGGCTCCAGTCCTGACGTTCACAGTACAGCCGGACCAGCCCGGCAATGGCATAAGGATCTTCGCCCAATTCTACGGCTTTAAGGTAAGAGGCTTCTGCCGCATCGATGTTTCCCAAATGCACATGGGCATCGCCCATCCGGGTAAAAAGGGCTTGGGTCCCCTCGTTGTACTTCAGAATTTCTTCCCAGATTTCGATCGCTTTGTCGTATTGATGGTACCAGCGGAAACAGTTGCCGAGGCCGTAAAGTGCGTAGGGGTTATGGGGGTCGATGGCCAACGCCCGGCGGAAGTAACGCTCGGCTTTCTCAAACGCATTGATTCGCCAGCAGAGTTTGCCGATGATCGTCAGAATGTGTAACTCGGTGGCGTCAAACTGCAGGACTCTTTCGTAATATTCGATCGCCTCTTCATCTTTTCCGAGCCGGTGCTGCAGATCAGCGATACCGGTCAAAGCGAAACGATCACCCGGGTCGAGCTGCAGGATCTGCTGGTAAATTTCCGCAGCCTTTTCATATTGCACCAACGCCTTGCAGCTGTCCGCAATCCGCGTCATGACATGCTTATCGCGCGGGCGCAGTGACAAGTATTGCGTCCAGAGACGGATCGCTTCCTGATGACGTCCCATCTTTTTGCAGACATCCCCCAGACCGCGCAGCGCAAACAGGTTGCGTTTATCGATCTCCAGCAGATGTCGATAACATCGCTCGGCCTCGGCAAAATCCCCCGCTTCACGGCAGGCATCGCCCATCCCGGACAGCAGGTAGGGGTTATCGGGCTCCCGTTGCAGCCCCTCGTTGAACAGTTCCCGAGCATCGCTGTAACGCCGGGCCCGAAACTTCTGGCGCGCCCGCTTTGAAATCTCGATGACCGAAAGTTGACGCTTCTCCCCCCGGTTCCCGGCACCCTTATTTCCTGACTTGTCCACGTTCTCTCCTGACTTATACATTTTGGCAACGCTCAGACAACAACTGCAGATATTCCTTACGGCACCAGTTTTCCAGTGCGATCATCTTCGACAGTGGCTGGCGAAAATCCTGCGCGCCGGTGGCAAAAACCCCATGGCCGTAAACAACTGCGACCCCGTTGTCGATCACCGGTGGTACATTACGGGCAATGCCGCCCGCCCCGACCTCTCCGGCGACCACCGGAACTGACCCCAAGTACCTGACTCTATCACAATTTTTCCAACAATCTGCAACATTACATCCGGTTTCCCGACACAGCAGGCTGAGCAGCACGGAAAACTTCGGATGCCCGTGCAGAATCGTTCGCACCCCGCTGCGGGCAAAAATGGCCCGATGAGCGATCAATTCACTCGAAGCAGTAATCCCGGCGGTGCTCGAATTGTCATGCGGCACCCGGTCGATACAACCGGACAGCTCATCGAGGCTGGCGCCGGTCTGGGAAATGTACAGACAATTATCGAGACAGCAGGAAATGTTGCCGAAGAAAGAATCGACCAGTTTCAGGGCAACGGTTCGCTTGCCGACCTGATCCATCGCTTGCAGGATGACCGATTTCTCCAGCAGCGGCCCGGCAATCAGGTCCTCACTCTGGTCAGGGATGGGGGTTTCCAACTGCTGCCAGAGCGGCTGCAAGCACCTCATCTCGGCAGCCGTCGGCGGCGACTGATCGATCAACAACATCAGCAGTAACTTGATAAACAGGGCGTGATAAACCGAGGAATAGTTGATATAGGCCTGTTCGACAGTGACACTGCCGGTCGCCATAATGCCGACCCCTTCGACCAGAATCCCTTTGCGTTGACCGAGCAGTTCGACCAGACGCTGCGGGTTCTCGAGCGAAAACTCATGCCGCCGG
>JAADGW010000197.1 GCA_013152145.1 Deltaproteobacteria bacterium | reverse complement strand
CTGCATCGGCGCCCAGGTTACTGGCATCCTGCGTAACCGCCGGCATACTGATCTGGGTTGCGGGATCGGTCAATTTAACAAAATCATCGCGGTAATTGACGGTGGTATTGCCCCCACCGCCGGTTGCGGTGATCGCCATCACGGGCTGGTCAAGCGGCTCGTAACCGAAACTCTGCCCCGAATAGGTAAATCCACTGCAGGCGTTTTTGAGTGATCCGTCAGCCGTAACGGCGGTGACAAAATGATCCGGGGTAAAACGACCGATAGCGGCCGAGGTGGCCGCCGGCAACGCCGAACCGAAATAATCCGGCGGCGTGGCGGTAAAAGTAAATACGCCGACTTCGGAGACGGACTGGCCGGCAACATGTTCACCATTGTCGGCAGCGGTTATATTGATCGATGCAACAGCGCTGGTCCCCGGGCTCGAACCGCTGCTGGTCGGGGCAACCAGATTGTGCGTGAGCGAAATACTATTCAGCTCAAAGTTCTGTGTCGTCGAGTTTCCGCTGCAAAGATCGGTGTCCCCGGAGGATTCCCAGCAGACGGCCTTGACCTTCAGATTGAAATTCTCATCGGCCTTTTTAAACTGACTGCAGGAACCGTTACCCGCCGCACAATCACTACCAGCATCATCAGAATAGACACAAAGGCCGACCGGCCGGGCCACAAAACTGTCGCTACCGAGCATCACCAGCCCGGCCTCCTCGGTGCCGACACCATCATAGCGGACATTAAGCTGCATTTGCCCGGCATCGGGATAATTGACGGTAAAACTCGCCGTCGCTGCGGTATCAAAATTGAGGGAGATACCGGTCCCGGGACTGCCGGTGGCGATAGTTGTTCCTCCCACGGCAAGCGCCTCGGTCCCCGTTGCCGGGTTGACATAACTGCTCCAGAAATTCACTGTTTTGCTGCTCCCGGCAAACCCGGCAGCGGCAATGCAGGTTTCAGCTGTCGCGTCAGCCCGGACCGCCTGTATCGACACGGCTGCCGAGGTCCGGCAGGAGGTCAGATCGGGTACATCGAAAATGAAACCGGACTCGTAAAAATTGATGCCGCAATCCCCTTCGACACCGGATTTAAAACATTTGTATCCGTTGGTCGGTGCCGGGTTCAGACTTGTCGCCCCCAGAGTCAGCACCCCCGGTGTGGTCTGACGCAACTGCACCGTCTGGTGACCGGTAAAGGTAAAGGTATCTCCACCGATCCAGACCGGTGGATTTGTGCTGGCCGGCGTCATGGTCAAGGTGACGGGATCGATCGCCTCACTGCTGCAGGTCGAATCGGCACAGGCGCGCAGGGTCACATCAGACCGCTGGCAGGTGAGACCGGTTCCGGTATGTTCGATGCGCACATGGTCCACGGTGCCGCACAGCTGGCAGTTCAGGGCCGAGCCGTCCCAGTACAGACCGGAATTTTCATAATCATAAACCGAGGAAATTTCGGCCGCGGACAGAGCGCTGTCATAAAATTTGAGCTCATCCAGCTGGGTATCCAGATTTTGCCGGGCGTTGGTGTTGACGGCATCGGCCGTGGTTCCAATCCGGGTGTAGCTGCCGGTCTGTTTGTAATCGACACTGTTGTAATAGGCCCCGTCAACGTACAGGTCGGTATTTGCCCCGTTGCCGACAAATGCCAGGTGGTGCCAGCCGGTCAGGCTGCTGGGGAAGGGGGCTCGATGGGCCGAGGGATTGCTGGATGCGCCCCATTCGCGCGCGCCGCTCGTCGCATTCTGTCTTATCCAGCACAGGTCGTGGGTCCCCCCGGCGATCACCGAGTACAGATATCCCCCTGAGCGGAAATGACGATCGAAGCTGGGCGGAAAATTGATCCACATCATCAGCGTCCAGTCCCCGCTGAGCGGGACCGGATTGCCGGTCAGGGAGATATGCCGATCAAAATCGGCGCCTTCATTCCGCAGATCGGCGACATTGCACAAACCGCCGCCATAGTTGCTCCCCGGAGCCGTGTGTGCCCCCTGCACAACCACGCCGGGATAGTTGCCCGACTCATCCGTAACGACAGCTCCGGTCGACCAGTTACAACCTTCAAACCGATATTCGGCAAGGGGAGTTCCGCACAGCCGGACCCTGCCCCGCAAAGCGCTGATCTGCGCTTCGGTCAAGGCACCGGAATGCACTTGGACGTCATCAATGTTGCCGACAAAATGGAAGTTTGGACCTGACTCATGTGAAACATTATTTTCTCCCCCGATCGACGCATCGCCGGCATCATAGCCCCATGAACCGGTGTACGCCGCGGACACCGCCGCCAGCCGATTACCGGCCTGATCGTAAACATAAATGCGTTTGGTCCGATTGCTGATATCGGCAACCGCGGCGACAAAATACCAGGTATTGTTCGCCACCACGTTGGGGGTATCCAGGATGATCGGGCTGGTGCTGCGAGAAAAGAACCGGACCCGGCCGGTCCCACCATCCCCCAGGCTGAAACCGAAGCCCTGGGAGTTGTTCGGGTCATCAATCAGAATCCGCTGCCCCGAACGGGTATTATTCGTCGTTCTGATCCACGCGGTAATGGTAAAATCGGTGGTCAGATCGGGGTAGCCTGAGGGGAGCGCCACATAATCATCAACCCCGTCAAAAACACCATAGGAGCAGGTTCCGGGGCTCCCGGAAATGGCAGGAGAGACCGCGGCCGTGGTCGGACCGTTCGTCGCGGTGGCGTCATAACTGTTGCTGCTGCTGTCCCTCACCTCCCCCGCAGCACCGCTCCAGGCGGGCTCGTCAAAACGGTAATAAACCTCTGCGGAAAAGACTGTCTGGGCGCAAAGCAGCACGAACAGACAGAGGGCTGCGCTCCGGAGAAGCAGCCCGGTTGAATAACCGGAAGATTCTTTGGCAAAGGAACTCATCATGGGAACCCGACCTTTGACTCCAGACGCCGCTGAACATAATCAGGGCTGCCATACGTCCCGTAGGTCGCCATCGAACTGATGCGATACACCAGGTAACTCGGAGCCGAACCTTCGGTAAACTGCTGGCTGGAACAGCTGACCGTGACAGAGAAGCCCTCAATCGACATGGTTCCATTGCAGGCCGCGCCGCTACCCGCCTGCGCCGCTCCCCATTCCAACCCGCTGCGGGCCGCCTGGTAGGCGCGGGCGCCCTGCAGAGCAAAAATGCTGGTCGAACTCTGCACCCCGATCAGCCGCATCATCGCCGCTCCGAGCAGGGCCAGCACGACGAGGATAAAAACCGCCTGGACCAGCGTGAATCCGGCTTGATTTTTTAATCGCTGTAAAATTCTCATGGTGCATTCATCACGTGGACCTGATGCAACAGGGTGATGGTCTCTTCTGCTTCGGTCAAAGCTAATTCCAGAGTGATCAACCCGGCACGCTGGCTGGCTCCCGGATCATAACTGAACCGACAGCTGCCGACCCCCCGGGTCACCAGCGCCACCGTCCCACCCGTAGGCGGCGTTGCCTGGGTGGTGGTCTTCGCATAGCCGCTGTAGCGATTAAGCACACCATTTTCGCAGGCAAAGGTCACCGGCCCATCAACGAGAAAAAAACGCTGGAATGGTGAGCTGTTGGCGAAACTCACCGCCGGACTTAAGACCATGTGGCTGACGGTACTGCCGGCAGCGACGGTGGCAACATTGTCCGCCGCACTCAGATAGGCGTTGCCGCTGCTGCCGCTGGCAGAAATATTGTAGACCACCAGTGCCTGACCGACACTCGGCACGGCGCGCAGATCGCCCAGTACATCAAAGCCATTATCGGCAACACTGAAGTCAAGGATATCATCACCCGGCAGAGCCGGGTCATCCTGCGCACGATAGCGGCCGCCGTCGACGGTATGCAGCAATTCCAGATACTGACCGGCACCGGCAATCCGCACACTGTTCGGTAGCGCCTGGCGGACATCCCGCTGCATCCTGCGCAGGGCCATTTCCGCCTGATCAACCAGTCGGGTGCGGCGTGACAGGTCGAGGTAACCGG
>JAADGW010000250.1:25432-26931 GCA_013152145.1 Deltaproteobacteria bacterium | reverse complement strand
CGATTTCACTTTTCAACGATACGGCGCAGTGGGGTGCTTCTATCAACGATGCTGACAATCCTTTTTCTGGGGGCATGGCATATTACGGGGGGGCAGCACGCCCGAATTCAGATCTTAGGTTCCGCGTTCTTCCTGGCTCTAACGTACAACCTGTTCCGGAACCCTCAACCATGCTACTGCTGGGATCTGGCCTGATTGGTCTGGTCGTTTACCGGAAGAAACGCCAAGGCTAGAGAAGATCTACGCGTGCAAGTCATGAAGCCTCGGCAACCGTCGGGGCTTTTTTCTTGCTATACACTTTTTAGCAACTAACCATCGACGTAAAAAAATTAGCCAGCCTCCCCCTTGATTATTCACAACAAGATCAAGCTATTTAGTACGTGTTGAGTGCCATGACATCGCTAACACTCAACGCAGTTTATCTGATTTTGGGAAACCCAGACAGGACGTCCTTGATATCTATATTTTATAGTAAGTTCTAGCCATAAGCTCAACACTCTCCTCAATCATCTGTTCATCAACAATCCAACCACCTATCACCATCGTCCCAAAGCCCATCTACACACCCACCACAGCAAACAAAAACAGCCCATCTCCAGCACAGGATAAATCCCTGACAGAAAACGGGCTGATTTAGATACAGTAATGCGATTCATGGACCCCCTCCGGCCGCAAATACTCTCATTAGACTGTTAGCAGTCGGATAATAATCTCTCCGCCGACTGACGTCAAACGCTTTTTGATGATTCGTGTAGTTGGGTTTCGGGGCGCGGCTGCAAGCGTTATCAGCATCGCCATGGAGCTTATCTTTGCCCGTCCCACCGGTGAGCGTGACATTCCCGGTTCCGCCGTGTAGGGTAACGCCTGAATCCCCGCCGATAATCGTATCGTGGCCACCCTTGCCGTCGATCTCTTCAACCGTATTGTCGCCGCGAAAGTCTCTGACCCGGATCGCGTCGTCTCCCGCTCCGCCGATGATCCTGTCGTAATCGTCACCGCCGGAGAAGGTGTCGATGCCGCTGTCGGGGCCATAGACGCCGAAGGTGTCATCCCCCTTGCCGCCTTCGAGGTAGTCGTTGCCAGTGGTTCCATAAAGATGATCGTCACCACCACCGCCATCGACGGGATCGTCACCGTTGCCCCATTCGTACAGATTGGGGATGCCGCCCGGCACAATGCTGCTGCCTTTAACATCGGCATTGATATTCAAGGTGTCATCGATAAATCCGGTATCAAATTCGGTGAAGTGGTTTTCGTCTTTGTGGGTCAGGGCATAGAGAAACACAGCCCGGTCTTCGATGAACTGGTCGGAATAGCTGTCGATATCCAGTTCACCGTTCTGGTTGAGATGGTTTGTTCCTGGGTGGGGGTGACTTTGTCGAACAGATTCTAAGCGCGACGGGGCATGCTCCATCGGAACAAAAGAGATCATTGCCTGATCTGATCAATCAGGTTGCGGATCATTTGCATGTCGAACGGATAAAGCTGTCGCAGCCCAG
>JAADGW010000250.1:0-25417 GCA_013152145.1 Deltaproteobacteria bacterium | reverse complement strand
GCCAAAGCCTTGATCTGCTATGTTGCTATCCGGGAGTGGGGGCTCAAAGGGGTTGATGTTGCGGCTGCACTCTCCTACACCCCGGCGGCAGTTTCTCACGCTGCAAAGAGAGGTGCGGGGCTGCTTGATGAAGAGAAAGATCTGTATGCGGTGTTGAATTCAGAGAGGAATGTGTAGATATCAGGAACGTCCCCAATAAAGGGATTTTGCCAACCACCACCAGTGGCGAGACCGACAAGATTCCTCGGGGAGGGGCATGATCAATAAAATGAGATGGCAGCTGATCGGCAGCTCAACGATTCAGAATTTGAGGTTGACCAGTATCATGGCCAATGCCATAGCGAGAATCATCAAGGCAATCGGCAGAATATGGACGAACAGGTTGCGACGAAATTTTTTCATTAAGCGCCCCCTTATGGCCTGATTATGTAACTCGCTGAAAATATGCATAAAAAATGCCATCCAGCAAAAAGGACGCTATCTCAGCATTTTAGTTTCAATGGTTTTTTCAGTGCAGTAATTTGTCAACATTTTTAACCGCTTGCGTGTAGCAATAACCACACGACAGCCACATTTAAAGGGCAAACTCCGCCCAGATCGGGCAGTGATCCGATGGCTTTTCCATGCCGCGAATCTGGTAGTCGATGCCGCTGTCGGTGCACAACTCGTACAATGGCTGGCTGGCCATAATCTGGTCGATCCGCAGGCCCCGTTTCGGCTCTGCGGCGAATCCCCGGGATCGGTAGTCGAACCAGCTGAAGCGATCATCTGTTGTGGGATGATATTTGCGGAAGGTGTCCAGCAACCCCCAGCTGTAGAGTTTCTCCAGCCATTCCCGCTCCTCCGGCAGAAAGCTGCATTTGCCGGTCCGCAGCCAACGTCTGGCATTATCAGCCCCGATACCGATGTCCGCATCCCGATGGGAAATATTGATGTCACCCATCACCACCAGCAGTTCATCCGGGTCGGCCCGGGTTTGCAGCCATTGCTGCAGATTGGCGTAAAAGGCCCGCTTGTTCGGAAATTTTTCCGGATGATCCCGGCTTTCCCCCTGCGGGAAATAACCATTGACCACGCGGAGACTTCGACCATCGGCAAGCAGATGACGGGTGATGATCAGGCGACGCTGATGGTTGGGATCTTCGCCGGGAAAACCCTTCTGTGCTTCAACCGCGGCCTGCTTGGACAGGGTGGCGACTCCGTAGTGAGCCTTCTGCCCGTGATATATGACCTGATAACCCAGCGCTGTGATCATTTCGAGCGGAAATTCGCTGTCGTGAACCTTGATTTCCTGCAGGCCGATAATCTCCGGCTGGTGCTGCTCGATGAGCGCCTGCAGTTGATGGGGACGGGCACGTAGTCCGTTGACGTTAAAAGAGATTATTTTCACCAGGCACTCCTTGTTTCAGCGGCACAGAAAACCGGCGATTTCTTCGATGAATTCGTCGCCATAACGCTGTAGTTTTGTCTGCCCGACCCCGTTCACCTGCAGCAGGGCGGCCTCATCGGTTGGCAGGGTCGCGGCCATTTCGGCCAGGCTGGCGTCACCGAAAACGACATAAGGCGGTACTCCATCACGGTCGGCAATCTGCTTGCGACGCACGCGCAGCAGATTGAACAGTTCCTGATCATAGTCCAGTCCGACGATTTTCCGCTCCGGTTTTTTCTTTCTGCCCGGTTTTAAGCGGGGCCTGGTAATGGTCAGTTTTTGCTCTCCGCGCAACAATGGACGGGCGGCTTCGGTCAGTTTAAGGACCGAAAAATTCGCGATATCCTGTTCCAGATAACCGTGATGTATCAACTGTCGCAGTAAATGACTCCAGTGGTCCTGACTCTGCTCACGACCGATCCCGTAGGTGGACAGTTGATCGTGGCGCAGTTCAAATATCCGCTGCGCTTTGGAACCGCGCAACACCTCGATGACATGACCGATCCCGAAACGCTGGCCGACCCGATAAACACAGGAAAGCGCCTTGCGGGCATCATCAGTCGCGTCGTAACGTTCCGGGGGATGGAGACAGATATCGCAGTTGCCGCAATCTTCATCCAGGCTTTCGCCAAAATAACTGAGCAGTGCCCGTCTGCGGCAGGTGCCCGACTCGGCATAAGCAACCATGGCATTTAATTTGTAGATTTCGATCCGTTTCTGCTCCGCGTTGCCGCCTTTTTCTATCAGCCCACGGCTGATGGCGATATCGCCGTAGCCGAACAACAGCAGGACTTCTGCCGGCAGGCCGTCCCGCCCGGCCCGGCCCGTCTCCTGATAGTAGCTCTCGATAGTTTTCGGCAGGTCGTAATGGACAACAAAGCGCACGTTCGGCTTGTCAATCCCCATTCCGAAAGCGACTGTTGCGACGACAATCTGTAAATCATCACGGATAAAGTTGTCCTGCACCTGCCGACGTTGCTCGGCCGGCAATCCGGCATGGTAGGCCGCAGCACTGACACCGTCCTGCTGCAACTTTGCGGCGACCTCTTCAACCCGCTTGCGACTTAAACAGTAGATGATTCCCGACTCCTGCTGCCGCGTCTCCAGAAATGCGCTCAGCTGTAAAAACGGCTTGGCCTTATCGATCACCGTGTAACGGATATTCGGTCGATCAAAACTGGCCACAACTTGCTGCACATCATGTAACTGCAACCGATGCAGAATATCGAGCCGGGTTTGTTTTTCGGCGGTGGCAGTCAGCGCGATGACCGGTACGGCGGGGAACAGCTGGCGCAAACGACCGAGCTGGACATATTCGGGACGAAAATCGTGTCCCCATTGTGAAACACAGTGCGCTTCATCTACGGCAAACAGCGCGACCGGCAGACCCTGCAGACGTTCCAGAAAATCATCGGTCAATAAGCGTTCCGGCGCCACGTAGAGCAGATCCAGTTGACCGGCATGCAATTCGGCCAGCACCTGCCGCGCAGCCGCTGCATTCAGTGACGAGTTGTAACAGGCCGCCCGTACGCCGTTTGCCAGCAGGCTGTCAACCTGATCCTTCATCAGTGAAATTAATGGTGAGACGACGATGCCGACGCCGGGACGATGCAGCGCGGGGAGCTGATAACAGATCGACTTACCGCCACCGGTCGGCATCAACACAAAAGCATCCTGCCCGGAAATCACCGCATCCACGACCTGCTGCTGGTAGGGACGGAACTCTTTATAGCCGAAAACATTCTGTAGCATTTGGAGTGGAGACACTTGTTGATACCCTCTGCGTAATGAGCGGATTAGCCGTCGTACTCTTGACGGCGGCGGTTTATCAGTTCCGTCGTTGTCCCGTCTTCAACTACCAGCCGCTGCGGATCAACGCCGGTGGCATCGATAGCGACCTGCCCGCCCTGCCGGTAAATCCGACTGCCGTCCAACTGGTTGACGAGCCGCCACCAGGCTTGAGCGTAATTATCCAGCTCAATATCCTCGTCGAACAACACCAGCAACTTGGCTTTTTGCAGTGGGCTATTGTGCCATAACATATCAATTAGACGGCTTTTTTTCTGACCAAGTGGTGCAACTTTCAGCAGTGTTGCGCCATGAAAGGCGGTCGAATCAGGGATTTTGATGTCAACGATTTCAGGAAAATCTATTTTCAGCATCACCCGGATCAGGCTTTCAGTGGTTCTTGCCAGATAAATATTCTCACTCGGCGGCGGCCCGACGACCGTAAACGGCATGATCGCCTGTTCACGCCAGGCAATGGAAGTCATCTCGAAGAGTGGGCAATCGCTGCGGGAAACATAACTCCCGGTATGGTTGCCGAATGGTCCCTCGCGACAGGTCAGGCCGGGCGAGATCACACCTTCCACGACAAATTCCGCATCCGCCGGGACGCAGAGGTCCTGTGAACAACCATTGGCCAGGGGCAGTTCTTCGTCAAACAGGGTCTGAAACAGGCGGTACTCATCACAGCCAGACGGCAGCGGCGCAGATGCCAGCCAGGGAAGCGCCGGATCACCGCCGAAGACGAGTGCAACGGGCAGTTTGACTCGGCGTTTTTCCGCAACCGCTAAATGCTCGCCAGCACCCGAGTTGGGCCGGAGGTTGATCGCCGCCCGGTGGCCATCCAGGATCTGCACTCGGTAAAGACCGAGGTTTTGCACCCCGGTCAGTGAACAACGGCTGACCACCAACGGCATGGTAAAATACGGCTGCTTTTCCTGCGGCCAACTTCTGACTGCGGGAAGATCAAGCAGCGTTGCGTCCTCTTGCGCTCTCCACAACGGATGTTGAGTCATTTTCCGGGGAGAGCTCAGTTCTACTGCTTTCCCCAGCCGTTCTGCCGCCGTCCCTTGCTCGGCATTGAGTACCGTCAAGAGCTTATCGGCAAAGCACCGGCTGCGTAAGATCTGCGCCATACGGGTTTCTGAGCCGAACAGATTGGCGGCACCCCTGAACCTGAAGCCGAGCAATTGTTCGAACAACAGGGCCGCCCCGCCACCTCTGGAAAATTCATCGCGGCAAAGCGCCGCAAGCTCTAAGTCGGTGGAGACGCGAGCCTTGATTCTGTGCAGATTCCCATTTTCAGC
Organism: Deltaproteobacteria bacterium; assembly: GCA_013152145.1. Classification (GTDB taxonomy): domain Bacteria; phylum Desulfobacterota; class Desulfuromonadia; order Desulfuromonadales; family Geopsychrobacteraceae; genus Malonomonas. Next base: position 20,896 of record JAADGW010000250.1, on the reverse strand, counting down.
AAACAGCTTTAAACATGCCCGTAAATCCATGCTCCATTCTAGCCGATGTCCTGCCATTTAAAACCGAAAAAAGCCCCTCAGAAACTGAGGGGCTTAAAAGACCGTCGAGTGAACTTATCAGAAACCGGCCAACTTGGCCATTTCCATAACCGGACCGGGAACAACCCCCAGGATCAGGACTCCGGCCAGCGCAATCACAATCGAGACTGCAGTTGCGGTATTCATGGAAACCCAGTTGAAGTCCTCTTGCGGATCCTTGAAGTACATGTAGACAATAACGCGCAAATAGTAGTAAAGGGAGACGGCCGAATTTAACACGCCGAGCACCGCCAACCAGATGTAGCCGGCCTGAACCGCACCGGAGAAAATGTAAAACTTACCGACAAACCCAGCTGTCGGCGGTATTCCCATCAGCGAGAAAAGAAAAATGGTCAACGCTATAGCCATGAAGGGGCGCTTATAGCCCAATCCGGACAAGCCTTCAAGGGTCAAGTTATCTTCACCCCGCTTACCGACCAGAACAAGTACCGCAAAAGCTCCCATGTTCATGAAGGTATAGACCAGCATGTAAAACATAATGCCGGTCAAGCCGATCTGATTCCAAGCCACCAGACCGACCAGGGCATAACCGGCATGTGCGATTGAGGAGTAAGCAAGCATCCGTTTGACGTTTTTTTGTGACAACGCCACAAAGTTACCGACAGTCATGGTCAACACCGCCAGGACCCAGAAAACCGCAGTAATATCCGCCTGTACACCCTCCAGACCGATGACACTCACCCGGATCAGGGCGGCAAAGGCAGCGGCCTTCGGACCGGCACTCATAAACGCCGTAATCGGTGTCGGTGCCCCTTCATAAACGTCGGGTGTCCACATATGAAACGGCGCCGCGGCGATCTTGAAGAGGAAACCGATCAGCAGCAACAGAGCACCGGCGATAAACATGATGTTGGACGTGGCATCCGGCATCGCGCGGACAAATTCTGCAATTCCGGCAATTTTGGTCGTTCCGGTCACGCCATACAGCAAAGCAACACCATAGAGCAGAAAGCCGGTTGAAAAGGCACCGAGGAAGAAGTATTTAAGCCCCGCTTCATTCGACTTTGCCTGACCACGGAAGAAACCGGCGAGAATATAGAGCGAAACCGATAAAACTTCCAGACCGAGGAAAATGGTCATCAGGTCGGTCCCCGATGCCATCCACATCGCCCCGGCCGTGGTAAACAGGATCAGCGGGTAATATTCCCCCACCGGGTACCCTTCACGCTTCAGGTAGTCATCCGACATGAGAATTGTCAGTGCCGCGGCAATGAGACATATCATACTGAAGAAGGTCGCGAAGTTATCCAGCACTACGCTTCCGGCAAAACCTGCCTGCGGGTTATTCCAGCCATTCAAAGAAATGAAACCGGTGATAACCAGAGCGGCAATACTCAGCCATGCGACATGGGTCGTTTTACCGCGCTCGGAGAAGACCGAAACCAGCAGCAGGGCCATACCGAAGCCACTGAGTACCAGTGACGGCATGATTGCCTGTAAATTCACATTCTGGATGGCTTCTTGAACTAAATTTGCGTCCATCGAACAGCTCCTCGGGAACCAGTGTTTATACTAAATTACAATTACTCAGTATCAAGTAAGTTGGCAACAACCGGTTGCTGCATCTCAACAACCGCGACCCTGTTCTTCATCTGACCAAGCATCTGCTCCAAAGCAGGGTTCATTTTTTCAAAGAAGGTGTTGGGGTAAAGACCGATCCAGAAAACGAACAGCAGCAGCGGCAACATGATGACAATCTCGCGTGCCGACAGGTCTTTCAGTTTCTCATTGGCCGGGTTGGTCACCTTACCCAACATGACCCGCTGATACATCCAGAGCATATAAACTGCCGCAAAAATCACTCCGGAAGTTGCAACAACCGCATACCAGCGCAAGCTGCTTTCAAAAGCACCCATCAGCGCCAGAAATTCGCCGACAAAACCATTCGTGCCCGGCAAACCGATTGAAGAGAAAGTCATGATCATAAAGATCGTCGCAAAAATCGGCATTTTATGTGCCAGCCCACCAAACTCACTGATCAGGCGGGTATGACGACGCTCGTAAATAAACCCGACAATCAGGAACAGGGCACCCGTGGAAATCCCGTGATTGACCATCTGGATCATGCCGCCGGCCAACCCCTGCATGTTCATGGCAAAAATACCGAGCATGACAAACCCGAGGTGGGCCACCGATGAGTAGGCAACCAGTTTTTTAACATCCTCCTGCATCATGGCGACGAGAGAACCATAGATGATGCCGATCACCGAAAGCGTGGACAGGAAGGGGATGAAGGTTGGCAAGGCATCGGGAAATAGCGGCATGGCAAAGCGCACATAGCCATAAGTTCCCATTTTCAGTAAAACCGCGGCAAGAATAACCGAACCGGCCGTCGGTGCCTCGGTGTGTGCATCAGGCAACCAGGTATGCAGTGGAAACATCGGGACCTTGATCGCAAAACTGAAGGCAAAGGCCATGAACAACCAGAACTGAGCCTGATACGGAAGATTCAGTTTGTAGAATTCCTCGATACCAAAACCGTTCATCGGTACGCCGGACTGCACTGCGTAGTAATAGATGAAGATAATTGCCACCAGCATCAACAGTGAACCGACAGCGGTATAAATGAAGAATTTAACTGCCGCATAAATCCGATTTTTGCCACCCCAGATACCGATCAGGAAGTACATCGGGATCAACATCAGTTCCCAGAAGATATAGAACAGGAACAGATCAAGGGAAATGAAGGCACCGAGCATTGCGGTTTCCAGCAGCAACATCAGCGCCATGAAACCCTTGGTGTTCTTTTCAACCGCGTTCCACGTTGAAAGAACCGCAATCGGCATGATGAAGGTGGTCAACATCACCAACCAGAGGCTGATTCCATCAACCCCCAGATTGTAGTTCATCTGGAAGAAGTTGCCGATATTAATCCACTCGTGGAACTCTCGATAGTGCATTCCGCCTGAAGTGACAAACACATTATCGAACGCCAGCGGCAAGCTGATAACAAAGGTGATCAATGTGACGACCAGGGTAAAACCCTTAAGCAGTCCATCGTTATCCCGTGGTAAGAAGAGGATCAGCAACATCCCCAACAGCGGGAAAAAGGTCATTAAGCTGAGAAGGTAATCGGCCATGTGGAATCGCTCCTTGTAGCTTTATCGTATTCGCTGGCGAATGTTAACCGAAGACGTAGTAACCGACGATCACAACGACGCCGACAACCATGGCCACTGCGTAATTATGCAGGTAACCGGACTGGGTATACCTAAGACCTGATCCGATCCCACGTACTGCCCAGGCAACACCATTGACAATACCGTCAACAACTTTCACATCGAAACCGCGCCAGAGGAAAGTTCCGATTTTCTTGCAGGGATTGACGAACAGAAAGTCATAAAGTTCATCAATATACCACTTGTTGTAAATCACCCGATAGGCACCGGCAAATCTCGTCGTGAATCTCGCCGGGAGTTCGGGGTTTTTGATGTACATCACCCAGGCAACGAAGACGCCGATAACCGCGATCGCAACCGAGATTGCCATCAGACTGTACTCGGTGGCATGGCTGCCATGAGCAGCAATCTTCTGCACTTCCAGGGCTTCCCCAAACACCGGCTCAAGGAAGCGTTCGAAACGATTCGATCCCCCCAGGATTGCCGGAATGCCGATATAACCACCGACGACCGCCAACAAACCCAACACCATCAGCGGGATGGTAATTGTCAGGGGAGATTCGGGAATATGGTCTTTCGCCCGGGGATCGGTCTTCTGTTCGCCGAAGAAGGTCATGAAAACCAGACGGAACATATAGAAGGCCGTCATGCCGGCTGCGGCAGCACCGAGCAACCAGAGCAGCCAATGACCACGTGTCGAACCGAAGGACCACCAGAGGATCTCATCTTTTGAAAAGAACCCGGAGAACAGCGGGATACCGGAAATCGCTAAAGTGGAGACCAGGAAGGTAACAAAGGTGATCGGCATCTTCTTCCACAAGCCACCCATATTCCGCATATCCTGAGGATCATCATTGAGGTGCGCTTTATGATAGGCATGATGCATGCCGTGGATAACCGAACCGGAACCGAGAAACAGACAGGCTTTGAAGAATGCGTGGGTCATCAGGTGGAAAATACCGGCAGAAAAGGCTCCGACACCCATCGCCAGGAACATATAGCCGAGCTGTGAAACCGTCGAGTAGGCCAGAACCCGTTTGATATCGTTCTGTGCCAGACCGATGGTTGCAGCAAAAAACGCCGTTGCGGCACCGACAATGGCAATCGTCATCATTGTCGCCGGGGCCATGGCAAAAAGAATATTCAACCGGCCGATCATATAAACACCGGCGGTGACCATGGTGGCAGCATGGATCAGAGCAGAAACCGGGGTCGGACCTTCCATGGCGTCGGGCAGCCAGGTAAACAACGGAATCTGTGCAGATTTACCGGTTGCACCCAGAAAAAAGCTGAGGGTGATAACGGTGACGAGGAGACCGCCACTTTGCAGCAGGTGTGCATTCTCGGCAATTTCGACAAAATTAACCGTCCAGACCCCTTTACTGCCGAGCGCCCAGAAAAGGGTCAGGAGGCCGCAGAGAAAACCGAAGTCACCGATCCGGTTGACGACAAAAGCCTTCTTGCCCGCATCACCGGCACTCTTTTTATCTATATAATAGCCGATCAGCAGATAGGAACAGAGGCCAACACCTTCCCAGCCGACGAACATCACCAGGGCGTTATTGCCGAGCACCAGCATCAGCATGGCCCAGGCAAAAAGGTTCAGATAGCTGAAGAAACGATAGTAGCCTTCTTCACCGTGCATGTAGCCGATCGAATAAAGATGGATCAGAGTCCCCACACCGGTGACGATCAAGATCATCACTGCGGAAAGAGGATCAAGTAGAAAACCCCAATCAATTTGTAGATTCCCGACCGAGATCCAGGACCCGATGACAACCTGATGGGTCTTTACATTATCCCCCAGAAGCCGGAGGAAGTTCTGAAACGCGACCAGAAAAGAAAGGAACATCAACAGGGTTGCGAGCCCCCCGATAACCTTCTCATTCTTGATCTTCTTACCCAGCAGGCCGTTGATAATTGCCCCCACCAGCGGGAAGAACGGGATGAGCCACAGATTACTGTACATCAAACTCTCCTATTAGCTGAAATATCCGTTACCGCGGATAACATCACCACTTAAGCATGTTGAAGTCGTCGACTTCGATCGATTCCTTATTACGGAAGAAGGCGATCATCAATGCTAAGCCAACAGCAGCTTCAGCTGCAGCAACCGTCATGACAAAGAAAACAAAGATCTGGCCATCCATATTGCCGACGTGCCGGGACAGAGCAATGAAGGTCAGATTGACCGAGTTGAGCATCACCTCAATGCACATGAAGACGACAATGGCATTCTTCCTCGTCAACACCCCGAAGGTGCCGATACTGAAGAGAATGGCGCTCAATATCAGGTAATGATATACACTAATCATGATCTAACTCCCAACCTTGGCTCGGTTAAACATTTCGTTTTGAGAGGACAACAGCACCGACAATTGCAACCAGCAACAACACCGAGGCAATCTCGAAGGGCAGCAGAAAGTCAGTAAACATCGCCCGGCCGATCAGTTCGGTGTGTCCGTAGCTCTTAATCAATTCACTGGTGACCTCACCGCCGGTAGCCGTCGCCTGGCCGTTTTCAATCATACGATTGGTTAAAAACAGCATCAACACCGCCAGAAGGCCACCACCCAGCAATCCGTGGGTATAGCGGCACTTGATCGCCGACCCCAGATTCAGCAGCATGATGACAAAGACGATCAGAACCATAATGGCACCGGCATAGACCATAATCTGGATGGCGGCCATAAAGGGCGCCTCAAGCATGACGTAAAAGACCGCCAGACACAGAAAGGTGGTAACCAGACAGAGTGCACTGTTGACCGGATTTCGGCACTTGGTGACGAAAAATGCGGCAACGATCGAGACCAGTGCGGTCAGATAAAAAAGGATGGCTTCCATGGATTCGCTGCTCCTTCTTACGACTTCAGAAGACGTTCTTTATCAAAGTTAAAATCTTCCCGCTTGTAGTCGGCCAGCTCGTAAGCATCGGTCATCTCGATAGCTTCAACCGGGCAGGCCTCTACACAATAACCGCAGAAAATGCAGCGCAGCAGGTCAATCTCGTAAACTTTCGGGTATTTTTCACCGTCCTCGTTCTCGGCCGACTCAACCGTAATACACTTGGCCGGGCAGACGGTTGGACAGAGATAGCAGGCGACGCATTTTTCCCGAGTCTGGGTCGGAACAAGCCGATGCAGACCACGGAAACGGGGCGACATCTGCAGCTTCTCTTTCGGGTACTGTACCGTCGTGGTGTTACCCGGCAACAGATGCTTCAGCGTAATACTCAGGCCTTTGGCGAACTCTTTAAACATATCTATCCTCTACGCAACGTGTGTTTACTGCCAGAGAAGGACCGCAACACCTGTAAACACGATGTTGGCCAGTGCCAGGGGAAGCATAATCTTCCAGCCCAAAGTCATCAGCTGGTCATACCGAAGACGGGGGAAGGTCGCCCGAATCCAGATAAAGAAGAACATGCAGGCAAATACCTTGATCAGGAAGTTTATCCAGCCGTAAAACGGGCCGCCCCAACCACCGAAGAACAGCGTGGCACCGATTGCAGATACGGTGATCATATTGGCGTATTCGGCCATGAAAAAGAGGGCATATTTCATGGAGGAGTATTCGGTACAAAACCCGGAGACCAGTTCGGTTTCAGCTTCCGGCAGATCGAACGGAGTTCGGTTGATCTCCGCCATTGAACCGATGAGAAAGAGGCCGAAAGCCAGGGGCTGTGAAAAAATATACCAGTTGGGGATAAAACTCAGAGAATCAAGCCCCCAGAGCGGCCCCTGCTGAGCAATAACAATCCCACGCAGACTGAGAGTTTCCGACAGCATGAAGACGGCGATAATCGACAGCCCGGCCGCAAGCTCGTAAGAAATCATCTGCGCGGTGCAGCGGATACCACCGAGCAGCGAATATTTACTGTTGGATGCCAAACCGGCCAGGACAATTCCGTAGACGCCGAGACTGGCCATCGCCAGAATAAACAGCACACCGATGTTCAGATCAGTTATCTGCAAGGGAACCGTATAGAGGATGCCATTATAAGTGAACTGAAAATCACCGCCGAACGGGATAACGGAAATCGAGATGAAGGCAGGCGCCAGAATCATCATCGGAGCCAGAACAAAGGCGAACCGATGCGCCTTGGCCGGGATGATATCCTCTTTAAAAAAGAGCTTCAAACCATCGGCGATCGGCTGCAGCAAACCTTTCGGACCCGTCATGGTCGGCCCCATTCGCGTCTGCATCCGGCCGATTACTTTGCGCTCAACCCAGGTGGCATAAGCAACGATCAACAGCGTCACAACAAACGCCACCACAACCTTCACCAGCATGGCAACAGTGAAAAGCAATGGGGTGCTTGAGAGTGTCAAAACTTCTGGCGTCATGACCATCCTCTTCCTTGATGTCTAAGGCATTTCTGCCGTATCCAGCCAGTAAAATTTTACCGGCAAACCAAAATAAGTAGTTTATTTAACCAGTTCGACAGCAATAGCCGGCTGACCATGATAAATACGGTTCAATCCCAGTGCCGCAAAATGATAAGGAGCAAACAGCACCCCTTTCGGCAACCGCCGATCAATCTTGACCTTAGCTTGCAACTCGCCACCGGCGGCCTTCAGAGTGAGCAGGGCTCCCTCTTCCAAACCGAGCTCTACCGCATCTTCACGGCCAAGCTCGATATAGGGTTCAGAGACCACCGCGTTGGGCCCGGTGGCATGCGTCGAAAGTGTACCGCTATGGTAGAGCGCGCTACCGACCAGCAGCTGATACTTGCTGTCCAACGCAGCAACCCCGGCAACCGGAACAAGCTTCGTCGTTTCAGGTTGCAGGATATCTCCTCCCCAGACATATCCCTGCGGGCCGAGCATATCCAGGCTGACCATTTCGTAACCCGGAGTCACAGCCGCCAGTTGAGCAAACGTCTCGGCAGGAGTGCTCGGGGCCGTAACGGCAAAGGCCTTCAGCAGCAACTGCAGTATCGCAAAATCATTTTGCTTCGCCCTTCGGCTCAATCCCCTGACGGACCCGTTGAATGCGCCGCTCTGCGTTGGTGAAGGTACCATCCTTTTCCGCAAAAGAGGTCGCCGGCAGAACAACATCGGCCTGTCTGGCGGTTGCCGACAAGAAGAGGTCCTGAACAACCAGAAACGGTGCTTCGAGGGCTTTCTCCACAAGAGCTGAATCAGGATAAGAAACCAGCGGATCTTCACCGACAACGTAGAGCGCCTGCAGATCACCCCGGCTGGCGGCAACAAACATCTGCTGAGCGCCCAGACCCTTTTCCCCCGGAAGGATACCGAGGTCGATCGCCCCTTGACTGTTGGCCTTTTCACCGCAGAGATACAACCCGGATCCTTGTCGGCCGGCAATTCCAGCCAACAGTGAAAGATTAGCCGCGGCAATACCGAGTTCCTTGCTGGACGCCGTGTAAGGCAGACCATACGCCAGCAGGATCGCGGCGTTCTCTGCTGCCGCCAGTTCGCGCGCGGCCTGTTCAATCGCCTCGACAGGAACCCCGGTCGCAGCCGAAACAGCTTCGACAGAGTAATCTTTCAGGGCTGTCGTCAATTCATCCAGACCCTGCAACCCTTCGGTCTTGACCAGCCCTTCCTCCAGCAGCACCGAACAGATCCCGTTGATAATGTTCAGTTCCATGCCCGGCTTATGCAGCAAGGTGCGGGCATTCGGCAATTTGGTGAATTTACCCCGCTTGTCGGCAATCACCGTCAGTTTCGCTTCATTGCGACGAATCGCCTGATTGACAACCATGCCGAAAACCGGATGGGTCTCATAAAAATCGGAACGGATCGAAAGAATCGCGTCACATTTTTCGACCTGCGGGAAGGTCGCCGTTGACGCCCGGATCCCAAGGGTTTCCGCCAGACCTTCGGTTACTCCCTTGTAGCATTCACCACCTGAGTGGTCGAGATTCTCGGTCCCGAGTGCTTTGCTGAGATTTTTGAGCAGAAACAGCTCTTCATTGGTCAACCGGGCACCCGAAACAATGCCGATGCTGCTCCCGGCGGCCTTGAATCCGTCAACAACCGTTTTGATGGCATCGTCCCAGCTGGTTTCGACCAGACGACCATCCCGACGTACCAGCGGTGTTGTCAGTTTTTGCTCACTGTTGACATATGAATAGCCGAAGCGGCCGCGAATACAGAGGTTGCCGTCGTTGACACCGGTCTCATCATTGAAGCGGATCGTCTGCACCTCGTTGTCCTTGGTGCCGAGGGCAATGGTGCAACCGTTACCGCAGTAACCGCAGACCGTATTGACTTCCTTGATCTGCCAGGGGCGTGCCTTGAATTTAAAGGGACGGGGCAGAATTGCGCCGACCGGGCACAGGGAAACACACTGGCCGCAGAATTCACAGTTCAGGCCGCGGTCAAAAGCGGTCGCGATTTTGGTTTCGCTCGGTTGATAAAGGAGTAGGAGCCGTAGCCGACAACCTCATCGCAGACCCGGACACATTTACCGCAAAGCACACAGCGGTTCATGTTGCGTTCGATCAGCGGGTTGATCTCATCTTTCGGCAGATCAAACTTTTCTCCCTTGAATCGGTTGGTGACAACTTCATATTCATAGGTCAGGTCCTGCAGATCACATTCACCGCCCTTATCGCAAACCGGGCATTCAACGACATGGTTGACCAGCAGAAACTCAAGCACCGTCTTACGAACTTTGTGAATCTCGTCCGATATGGTGGTGACAACCATCCCCTCGGTGACCGGAGTGGTACAGGAGGGGATCAGACGACCTTTCATCTGCTCGACTTCAACCAGGCAGACACGACAGGCACCGTACGGCAACAGCTTCTTGGCATAACAGAGGACCGGAATATTGATGCCAGCGTGTTTGGCTGCCTCGTATATGGTGGCAGTTTTGCTGACCGTTATCTGTTTTCCGTCAATCGTAAGATTAACCATCTTAACCTCGTATCAACTCATATACAGTGAGAGCGACTATTCAATTGCCATGAAGCGACAAGCATCATAACAGGAGGTACATCTGGTGCACTTGTCCAGGTCGATACGCGCGACCTGGCCCTTCTCCCAGGAAATTGCATCAACCGGACAGACGCGCGGGCACATGCCGCATTTCTTACAGGCAGCTTCGTTAACCGTAAAGTGCAGTAGCGTCTTGCAGGAATGTGAAGGGCACTCGCCTTCTTTAATGTGCGCTTCATATTCCTGCCGGAAATAACGGATCGTCGAGAGGACTGGATTCGGTGCCGTCTGACCCAGGCCGCAGAGTGAACTCTTTTTGATGTCGTAGGCCATGTCTTGCAGCAATTCGATATCACCTTCACGTCCGTTACCCTCGGTAATCCGCTCAAGAACTTCAAGCATGATCTTCAGACCGATCCGGCAGGGAATACACTTGCCGCAGGATTCAGCCCGGGTGAAGTTAAGAAAGAACCGCGCAATATCGACCATACAGGTGGTTTCGTCCATGACCACCAGACCGCCGGAGCCCATCATCGCACCCGCCTTGATCAACGAGTCATAGTCGACTTCCGTCTCGATCGCTTCGGCCGGCAGACACCCGCCTGACGGGCCACCGGCCTGAACAGCCTTGAACTTACGGTTGTTGAGGATACCGCCGCAAACATCGTAGATAACCTCCTTCATCGTGGTTCCGGCAGGGACCTCAACCAGACCGGTGTGTTTAACCTTGCCGGTCAGGGCAAAAATCTTGGTCCCCTTGGTGCCCTCGGTGCCGATTGAACTGTACCAGTCGGCACCATTGTAAAAGATGTAGGAAACGTTAGCGAAGGTCTCAACGTTATTGATGTTGGTCGGCTTGCCCCAGAGACCACGGACAGCCGGGAACGGCGGACGCGGACGGGACATACCGCGATGGCCTTCGATCGATGCCATCAGGGCCGTCTCTTCACCACAGACAAACGCTCCGGCGCCGGCCTTGATCCGCATATCCAGCTCAAAACCGAGGCCCATGCAGTTTTTGCCGAGATAACCCTTTTCGTAACAGGTATCGATCGCCATCTGCAGACGCTTGATCGCCAGCGGATACTCGGCACGGACATAGACATAGGCAAACTTGCAACCGATGGCGTAGGCACCGATCATCATCCCCTCGATAAGACCGTAGGGGTCACCTTCGAGGACCGAACGGTCCATAAATGCACCCGGGTCACCTTCGTCGGCATTACAGATCAAATACTTCTGGTCACCGGGAGACGCCTTGGCGAAAGTCCATTTAATCCCGGTCGGGAAACCACCGCCACCACGGCCGCGCAGACCCGATTTTTTGACTTCCTCGATAACCTCATCCCGGGTCATGGTGACCGCTTTTTTGATCCCCGTAAACCCTCGGTGTTCGAGGAAATCATCCAGGCTCTCAGCATCGATGGTCCCGCAACGGGAGAAGATGATCCGCTGCTGCTTTTCCAGAAAATCGTGATAATACTTGCCGGCGACCTTCTTTGCGACCGGCTCGCCGCCCAGGACATGTTCGTCAACAATCTGCGGGACCATCTCTGCCGTCACAAAATCGTAGGTGACCGGGTCCTTTCCGGGGACACAGACATCAACCAGAACATCGTTGGCGCAGAGGCCTCGACAACCGGTTCCACTGACATCACAGGCCTTGCCGATTTTCCCGACAACACCCTTTTTTTCGAATTCCGCTTCGAATGCGGTGACAACGTCAGCAGCACCGGAAGCCAGCCCGCCAGTTCCCGTGCAGATCAGAATTTTTAAATTTTCAGCAGTTTCGGACATAAATCAATCCTCAGTACCAGTGCGGTGTATGGCAGAATCAGTCCATTGCCTGATATTTTTCTATAACCTCGTCCATTTTCTGGACCGTCATACTTCCATAGGTCGCATCATTAACCATGATGACCGGAGCCATGCCGCAAGCACCGATACAGGCGACATATTCTGCAGTAAATTTCAAGTCTGATGTCGTTTCCGCATGCCCGATACCGAGTCGGTTTTCCAGGGTTTCGCCGATCCGGGTAGCACCTTTAACGTGACAGGCCGTCCCCATACAAACACGAACAATATACTTGCCGCGCGGTTCCAGGTGGAACTGGGCGTAAAATGTCAGCACGCCGTAGATCTGGCTGGTGTAGACATTCAGGCGCTCGGAAACCAGATCCACGGTTTCCTCAGGAATGTAACCGTACGCCTCCTGAATCGCCTGAAGTACCGGCATCAGAGAACCGTGCATATCCTGATACTTGTCGATCACCTGATTCGCTGCGGTCAGGTCGATTTCTTCCTGCTCAACAGCCGTTTCTTCTACCTGCTCTGCGGTTTCCGTCATGATAACCTCTTATCCGATCACAGCTTGAGGGTTAACGGTCGATTTCACCGAGAACGATGTCGAGCGTACCGATAACGGCAATAACGTCTGCCAGCAATTTCCCTTCGACCATCTGCGGAAGGCCCTGCAGGTTAACAAAGGAAGGCGGCCGGATTTTCATCCGCAGCGGCATCGGCGAACCATCTGAAATCAGATAGTAACCAAGCTCTCCCTTGGGTGCCTCAACGCTCTGATAAATCTCACCCGGCTCAGGCTTGAAACCTTCGGTGATAATTTTGAAGTGATGGATCAGACCCTCGATCGTGTTGACCACGTCCTGCTTGGGCGGCAAGGTCACCTTGGGACAGTCGGCGAGAATCGGTCCGGGCTTCAGCTTGTCCAACGCCTGGAGAACAATCCGGCTGGCCTGGCGCATCTCGTCGAGACGACACTTGTAACGGGCAAACGTATCACCGTCCTGACTGACCGGCACGTCAAAGTCGTAATCCTCATAGCCGCTGTACGGATTATCCCGGCGCAGATCCCAATCGACCCCGGAGGCACGCAGCGCGGGACCGGTAATCCCGATATCGACAGCAGCCTCAGCACTGATATGACCAACGCCGATCGTCCGCTTCTGCCAGATCTTATTGCCGGTCAATAAACCCTCGTAGGTTTCAATGTGGCCCGGCATCGACTCGGCAAAATCACGAATTTCCTTTTCCAGACCTTCCGGCAGATCTTCGGAGAGCCCACCGACGCGGAAGTAGTTGGAGGTCATCCGGGCACCGGAAACTTTTTCGTAAATATCGGTAATGCACTCACGCTCACGGAAGCAATAAAGGAAAACCGTCATTGCACCGATATCGAGAGCGTGGCAGGCCAACCAGACCAAGTGACTCTTGAGCCGCGTCAATTCCGCCATGAGGACGCGGACCACCTTGGCTCTTTCCGGAATTTCATCCGTGATTCCGAGCAACTTCTCAACGGCCAGGACATAACCCAGGTTATTGCTCATCGGGGCCAGATAGTCGAGGCGATCCGTCAGGGGAATAATCTGATGATAGGTCCGATACTCAGAAAGCTTTTCGGTTCCCCGGTGCAAAAACCCGATATGCGGAGTCGCTTTCTGCACAACCTCGCCATCAAGCTCCAGGATCAACTGCAACACGCCGTGGGTTGACGGGTGCTGGGGTCCCATGTTGATGGTCATTGTTTCAGTGTTAACTGCCATTTTATGCCTCGTCCAGTTAAGGAATAGTTATCACGTCAATCAGGAAAGGCGGCCCTTGTAGGGCTCACGGTCCGGTCCCTGCAGAGGGTAATCCTTACGCAGCGGGTGCCCTTCCCAGTCAGCCGGCAGCAGAATCCGCCGCAGGTCGGGATGGCCCTTGAAGTTGATCCCCATCAGGTCCCAGCACTCGCGCTCATGCCAATTGGCCGTTCCCCAGACAGTACTGACGGTATCAACATTGGTGTCATCCTCCGCCACCGGCACCTTGACCCGAAGACGCTGCTTGGCGGCAATGTTATACAGGTTGTAAACCACCATGAAGCGAGGCGTTGCCTTGCCGAGATAATCAACACCGCACAGATCACAAAGTAAATTGTAACCACAGTCGTCGCGCAGAAAGGTGCTGATTTTCACAATCTGCTCCTTCTCCACAGTCACGGTGGTCTCGCCGCGGTACTCGACAATCTCCAGAACGGCAGCGGAGAACTTTGCTTTCAGCTTTTCAACTATAGCTTGATCGCTCATTGACTTTGTCCTGTCCTCATTGCTGGCGGCCATCAGGCCTGGTGGACCACTTCACCGACACCGATAGCGGCACCGAAAGTATTACGCTCTGCCCGGATCTTCTCCTGCAGCTTCATCAAGCCGTAAAGGAGACCCTCCGGACGCGGCGGGCAACCCGGGATGTAGACATCGACCGGCAGCATCTCATCAACCCCCTGTACAACGCTGTAGGTATCAAAAATACCCCCCGACGAAGCACACGCGCCCATCGCAATGACATACTTGGGCTCCGGCATCTGCTCATAAACCGTTTTGATCACCGGCAGCATCTTCTTGGTGACCGTTCCGGCGATAATGATGACATCGGCCTGACGAGGCGAAGCGCGGAACAGAATCCCCATACGGTCAAGGTCAAAACGGGCAGCCCCGGATGCCATCATCTCGATCGCGCAGCAGGCCAGACCGAAAGTCAGCGGCCACATGGAACTGGCACGTGACCAGTTGACCAATTTGTCCAGACTGGTGGTAACAAAACCGCTACCAAGCGTCTTTGGTTGCTCTATTCCCATTCCAGAGCTCCTTTTTTCCAAACATAGATAAAGCCGACAAGCAGGATAATGATAAACACGCCCATCTCGACGAAACCAAAAATCCCCAGGCGCTTGAACATGACCGCCCAGGGATAAAGGAAGACCGCCTCAATATCAAAAAGAATAAACAACATCGCGATAATGTAAAACTTGATGGAGAAACGCTCTTCCGCCGAGCCGAGCAGGGGCATCCCGCACTCGTATGGGGCCAACTTGGCCTCACTAGGCTTCTTCACCCCGACCAGGCGGGACATCATCACCGACCCGATTGCAAAAGCAAAGGAGATACCGATAACAACAAGAATCGGTAAATAATTTTCCAGCATAAAACCCGCTCCTTCCATTGAAGAAATTGGACCGTTTAACGTGGGCATAAGGTTATCGTTTACGCCACAGCGTGTCGGAAATTAGGATAAATCCCCCCAACATGTCAAGAAAAAAATACAGTATACTGTATGCAATCCTTCTGCCCTGGTCCATCCTCTTTTCTATCGGAATTACTGTAGTTTTCGAATGTTACAATCTCAACTGGAGGGTGGATTTTTCTAATTATCGCTGGGCTCGGAACAGGCCCGCCCGTAATCAAACACTGTTTGTGTTTCTAATGATCGAATACCTCAAGGGTTTTTGTTTTCCCGACCTGAAAAGTCGTGTTTCCCGGAGAATTTACTCGCTGATATGGAGCACTTTCTGAAAGATTAATTATTCTGTTTTCCGAGCACATTTCAAAAACTGCAATTCATTGGCAATAAATAATCATCCAGCCGGACTGAACGCCTCTGCCCCGCACCCCTCCGACAACCTGCCGAAACCAGAAACATTCAGATCAGCAGCTTCTCAACCTGTTCACGATCAAAGCTGTAGCTGCGCCGGCAGTATTCACACACCACCTCAACCGTCTCCTGTTCAGCAACCAGCCGCCGTAACTCCTCCCTCCCCAGGGCGAGCAACACCCCCTCAATCTGTTGTCTGTTGCAGGGGCAGTAGAACTGCAGGGGAATTTCGGTCTGAACGCGAAACTCAAGTTCATCAAATACCCGGGATAATATCTGCCCCGGGGTCAGGCCCTGGCGCAACAGACTGGTGGTCGGCGGCAACTGCTGCAATTTCTCGATGATCCGCTCAACCTGCCGCTCATCTCCCGGCGGCAGCGATTGGATCAGCAGCCCCCCGGCAGCAGCGACCTGTCCCTCGGCATTCAACTCAACCCCGAGAGAAACGCTCGACGGGACCTGTTCCGAACGGGTCAGATACCAGGCCAGATCTTCGGCAATTTCGCTGCTCTGCAGCTGCACCATGCTCTGGTACGGCTCCTTTAAGCCGAGATCTTTCCAGATATGGAGAAAACCGGCCTTGCCGATCGCTCCGGCGACATCGAAACGGCCCTCCTTCGGCGGCAGCCCGGCAACCGGATTGCGGATGGTCCCGCGCAGCCGGCCGGCGGCATCACTTTCAACACTCAACTTGCCGAGCGGTCCGTTGCCTTCAATCATTATCGCCAGGCGTTGCCGCCCCTTAAGCAGACAACTCATGAGCGCACCACCGGTCAGTAACCGTCCGAGCGCCACGGTCGCGGTCAGGTCGGTCCGCTGTTTTCGACAAATTTCACCCACCAGCTCCGTGGTCACCGCCGCCACACCGCGCAACAGGCCATCCTTGCTGACGACCCGGACTAAATGATCCTGCATAAGCACCTGCCCTGTTCCTTTCTTCAGTTGCGTAAACGGTAGCCCTTGCCGATCAACCAGGCCGCCCAGCAGAACAACGTTGCGGCGATCGCTCCGCTGACCCCGAAGGCCAGGAGAAAACTGGTATCACCAACCCCGAGGACGGCGTGCCTGAAGCCGTCGATCAGATAAAACAACGGGTTCAGATAAGACAAGCGTTCCCAGGGCTCGGGCAGAATTGAAATCGGGTAAAAAACCCCACCGAGATAGATCAGCGGCAGAATCAGGAAATTGCTGTACATCGACAGGGTATCGAAGTTATGCGCAAAGATGGCGGCAATCAGGCCGAACTGGGCGAACAGAAAGCTGGCCAGCATGGCCATCAGGATCGCCAACAACGGCGACTGCCAGGGCAATTCGGCAAACAGGGTCGAAATTCCCCAGACCACGGTGCCGACCAGGGTACCGCGCACCATCGCCGCCAGAGTATAGGCCATGATGAACTGCGACGGGCTGACCGGAGTCACCAGCAGGTCGACAATCCCACCCAGGTAGCGGGACATGAACAACGATGAGGAGGTATTGGCGAAAGAATTGTTGATCACCCCCATCAGCACCAGACCGGGAATCACAAACTGGGCGTAGTTGAACCCTTCCAGTACACTGAGCCGCCCCCCGAGGGTGGCGCCGAAAACAAACAGGTAGAGCGATGCGGTGATAATCGGCGTCAGCAGGGTTTGCGAGGCGACCCGGAAAAACCGCAGAATCTCCTTGCGCAGCAGGGTGACAAAGGGCAGCCAGGGGGAGTATTTGCGGGTCTCCTCAGCAATCATTGCTATTCCCCTTCATTCCGGTTAACTGCAGAAAAACCTCTTCAAGGCCGCTCTGATCGGTTTCAAAATCGCGCACCTTGAGATCCAGTTCGCAGAGCAACTGCAGCAACACCCCGGCACTCTCATCGGTTGGCAAACAGAGCCGCAATTCACGGCCGTCCGCCTTCAGCTTGGGCCGGTAAGGCTCAAGACGGGTCGGGATACTGGTCAACGGCACCTCCAGCCAGAGCCGCAGTTGCCGGATCGAAAGCCGCCGCACCAGTTCGTGGGTCTCTTCCAGGGCGATCAGCTCACCGTGGTTCATAATGGCAATCCGGTCACACATCTGTTCCGCCTCTTCCAGATAGTGCGTGGTCAACAGAATCGTGGTGCCCTGCCGGTTGATCTCGCGGACAAAATCCCAGAGACCGTGGCGCAGTTCAACATCAACCCCGGCGGTCGGTTCGTCAAGAATCAGCAGTTGCGGTTTGTGAATCATCGCCTTGGCAATCATGAAACGGCGCTTGAGGCCGCCGGAGAGTTTCAACATCACCTTCCCCAGATGGGGGCGTAGCCCGAGGCGGTCGATCAGCAACTGACGCCAGGCGGGATCATCCTTCACGCCGTAATAACCGGCATGCAGCTTGAGCGCCTGATCGACAGTGAAAAAGTTATCGATGACGACCTCCTGGTGGACAACACCGAGCATCCGCCGGGTAAAACGGTAATCGCGCTGGTTATCATAGCCGAAGGCTGTAATCCGACCGGAACCGAGCCGACAGACCCCGACGATCATATTGATAGTGGTACTTTTACCGGCCCCGTTCGGCCCGAGCAGACCGAAGATTTCCCCCTGCTCGATAGCAAAAGAGAGATTTTTGACCACTGGGACTCCGGCAAACGATTTCGACAGGTTTTCAATCTGCAGGGCTTTCATCATGCGGCGACTATACCTCTCGATCAGGCTGCTGACAACCGCTCTGTTGCTTGACAAACCGGCAGCGGTCCATGATCATGGGAGCAGGTAAACCTCGTTGCTGAGCGGAATTTACGTGCACACCATGGATAACCGACTGACGGAACCTCCACTCGCACCGATATCAGCTTAAACTCCTGCCCACAGACTCACACTGACTTTAACCGTCTACACATTGAGGGGACTTATGATCAGAAAATTGCTGCTGGCTATTCTGCTGCTCGGCATCGGCCTGCCTTATTCAGCGACCGCCGCCGATGAGGGGGCAAATGCTGAAATCATCGCCCTGGAAATCCGTAACCTGTCAACCTCCGTCGATCGCCTGACCAAGCTGCTGTATGATCAGGGCCGGCAAAAAGAACAGGATTTCGTGCTGCGCAAGCTCGATATTGCCGTCGCCTACCTCAACTTCCGCTCCCGCCGCATTGAAACCCTCGAACGCGACCGGCAGGGCGCCCTGGGCGTCAAAACCCGCCTGGAAGATATTATTCACCAATGGGAAGGTCGTCTGGAACAGAATGAAAATCGGGAAAGTGCCAACGCAGAAGAAGCCAGCCGGAACGACCTGTCAACACGGGAGATACAGCAGCAGCTGAAAATGCTCAAACAACGCCTGGGCCGGACCGAGGGAAAACTCCTCGATTACGACAATCGACTCATGGAGCTCCACAATCAACTCGATGATGTTGAAGGTTTTGTCGAGCGCAACCTGAAACTTTAGACCGGCAGAGTCTATTATCTGAGATTATGGGATTTTACTCTTGGCTGATGGCCAAAATTTATGACCGCGCCATGCGCACTACGGAAGAACGCTGTCTTCGTCAATGGCGTAGCGAGTTACTGGCACAGGCGACCGGTGAGCTGCTGGAGATCGGTGCGGGAACCGGGATCAATCTGCCGCACTATCCGGCTCAGATTAAGACATTGACGGTCAGCGAGCCGGACCCGCATATGCGCAATCAATTGCAGAAAAAGCTCTCTGCACTCACTGCTCATCAGGTCCGGGTTGCTGATTGGGGAGCAGAACAGGTTGATCTTCCCGACCAATCGATCGATACGATCGTTAGCACCCTGGTCCTCTGTTCGGTGCCATCTCCGCAGCAGACGTTGCGAGAGCTGAACCGTCTGTTACGGCCGGGTGGCCAGCTGCTGTTTCTTGAGCACGTCATCGCCACAGACAGCAGAACAGTCCACTGGCAGAGGTGTTGTGAACCTCTCTGGCGCTGCTGTTGCGGCAATTGCCACCTGACCCGCGATACCGTCCGCAGCATCGAAGCGTCCGGGATGATCATCGAACAGCTGAGGGAAGCAGACATGCTCACAGCTCCGGCCATCGTACGGCGAACCATGCGTGGCCGGGCTCGCAAACCCGGCCCGCACGCTGACAATAACAGCTGAGAACTTACTTCCAGCGAGAAGAAACTTGACCCCGGTCCGCGGGCATACAAAGACCTGAGCAGCCGCTGCCCACACCGCAAATCGGCAGCGACGGCAAAGATTTGACCCACACCTGAAGATCGGGTAAAAGAGAGCCCACTTGATGCGAACCCAAAAAGGAGAACCTCGTATGTCCAGAGCCAGAGCTCGCCATATCCTCGTCCCGCTTGAAGCGGACTGCAACACCCTGAAAAACCTGATTGAAGCCGGCAGTGATTTTGCCGAGGTTGCCAAACAACACTCCAAATGCCCTTCCGGACAGCAGGGCGGGGACCTCGGAGAATTCGGCCCCGGACAGATGGTGAAGGAATTTGATGAGGTGGTCTTTACCGGAGAAATCGGCAAGGTGCTCGGACCGGTGAAAACCCAGTTCGGTTATCATCTGATCGAGGTCACCAGCCGCAGTTAAACCCCGTTTCACCTTACGGCAACAACCAACACCCCAACAGCGGCGAGAGCACTGTTGGGGTGTTGTCGCTACGGCAACAAACTCAGCTTTCGATCAGCTTGTTCAACTCGGCAAGAACTTCGTATTCTTCACGGATTTTATCTTTGTAGTAGTTCCAGACATGATAACTCTGCAGGCTGAGAATGGTCATACCGACGGTAAAAACCGCCCAGAAATTTTCCGTCAAGGCATCGGAAAAATGGTAGAAGGCGTAAAACGCGCTGAGATAGCCGAGGTGGGCCCATGCACCACGGGGCCGCGTACTGCCGGTCATCCGGGTCAAAACCATGATGATCGCCGAGAAACCATAAAGCACCAGCGCCCAGTTGATATAATCAGCGGGTGGTGCCGCCCCGAGGATCTCGTGGAACCGGTCGCTGAAGGTGGGTAAAAAGTCGAAATTCCGAAACGCTCCGAGACTCAGCGCGGTAAAGATGGCGAGTATCCACAAGCCGCTGCTCGACAGCAGTTCGAGTTTACGTATTTTGGCCTGAACCTGTTTGCGCAGAGGCCTGATGTCCGGCATCGTCGTTTCCGATTCTGGAGTCAAAGTCGGAGCCATTCTCTGTGTCGATTGATGAACTGCCCGTCACCTGCCACCCTTGCAGCGCATCATCGCGCTGCTGCACCAGCCGCAGGAAATCCCTCTCCAAACGGCCCAGCTTATTACCAGCTTTCGGCAGTTCCCTGGCACTGACACCCTTTACCGCCTGTTCGGCACTGTAAGTCAAACGAAGGATCGGGAGGAAAAGGTTCATTCTTAACAGGGCGGC